>CALREG010000001.1 GCA_943355135.1 Candidatus Nomurabacteria bacterium
CGGCTCGCCGAGCTTGGGACTGCGGTAGAAAGTTTATTAAAGAAGTGGAAGCCCGACTGCATCGCGATCGAAAACTTATATTTTGAAAATAACGCCAAAACGGCGATGAATGTGTCGGCAGTACGCGGCATGCTGCTGTATATCGCCGCCTCGCATGATCTGCCAGCACATGAATACACGCCTCTGCAAATAAAGGTTGCAGTGACCGGTTATGGGCGCGGCAGCAAGGCAGACATCGCGCTCATGGTGCCCAAATTAGTGGCTGTTTCCTCTCGTAAAAGGCTTGACGACGAGCTCGATGCTATTGCGGTGGGGATTACGTGCCTTGCATCAGTACGATAACTTGCTATAACTCTTTGTGTTAGATAGTTTGCTAAACAATTAAACGTTAATTAGTGACGCGTATGCACGATGAGTTTGCTCCGGACTTTCTCTCCGAAGAATTTCTGATGAGCAGTGTTCCTGAAGAAGAGGAAGAAGAAGTAAGTGGAGAGGAAGAAGAGGTTGAGGACGAAGACGAGGTCGTCGACCCCACTCTCACCGAAGAAGAGGAGTAGAAAAAACCCCGCCTCGCGCGGGGTTTTTATTTTGTGTCTATTTGTATAAACCGGTGCTTCCCTATCCGAATAGTGCCTGACTCAACTTCCTCTTCTATACTGGTTATTTTTTTGCCACCAACAATTGAAACCGCGCCTTGCTCAACCAATCGGCGCAACTCACTTGTTGAAATATCTTTTACCACATCGCGCAGTTTTCCTGCTGCAGCGGTCGGCGCATCAGCAGGCACTCCTCCCTCGCTAAAAGTATTGGTCCAGTCATCCTGCGCTTTTTTTGCTGCATCTTTGTTGTGGTACATGCTGACTATCTCGCGGGCCAAATGCATCTTGGCTTCCTTAGGGTGTCCACTCAGTATTTTATGAATCTCTTCGCCCGACACATCGGTCAGCACTTCCAAGTATGTTTTGACCAACTCATCTTTGATAGACATGAGTTTGCCAAACATCTCCGACGGAGCATCATCGAGATACACCGCGTTGTCGTACGTCTTACTCATTTTGCGACCGTCAGTACCCTCGATGAGTTTGGTTGTCAGCACAAACTTGTCGCGCTTGTTGAATGCTTGCTGCAGGTGGCGCCCCGCAAGAATATTAAATTCTTGATCAGAGCCGCCGAGCTCGCAGTCGACATCGAGCATGACCGAATCGTAGCCGACCATCAGCGGATAAAGAAACTCATGGAGCGAAATCGGCTTCTGCTCCTGTATGCGCTTCTCAAACATATCGCGCTGGAGCATTTGTTGGACTGTAAACTTGCTCGCCAGCTGTACTATCCCCTCAAACTTCAGGCTCTCGAGCCACTCGTGGTTGTAGCGGATAGTTACTTTTGAGAAGTCGAGAATTTTTTGCGCTTGTCGTTTGTAGTCTTTGAAGTTCTCTTCAATCTGCGCGCGGGTCAAAGGTTCGCGCATTGCATCGCGACCGGTCGGGTCGCCTATCATCGCGGTAAAGCTCCCTACCAAAAAAATAACTTCGTGTCCGAGATCGCTGAAGGCTTTGAGCTTGCGCAGCGGCACCGAATGTCCCAGATGTAGTTTGGAGCCGGTCGGGTCTATACCGAGGTAGACGCGCAAGCGCTCGCCTGAGCGTAGCTTTTTGAGCCCCAGCTCGCGCGGCAAGACATTCTCCACTCCCCGATGCAGGAGTGCGTGTATCGCCGCTTCGTCAGTCCTTACGGCCACTACTCGGCTAAAAAATCCCATACAAAGAACTCTAGCATACCGCTGTAGGGGTGGTAGAATGCCCCCATGCAGCCCTTGCGCCGCCTAAAGCGGCTCTTCCACCCCTTGTTTACTCAGGGAGACAAAATATTCGTAGATTCCATCCGCTACACGCATCGGCATTGGCGAGTGCTCTTTATGTGGGGTATAAGCGCAGGGCTCGTGCTCGGTGGCGGCGGGCTCTTGTGGGCGGCCACACTCGAGTTGCCCGACCTACACTCGCTAGAGACCCGCAAGACTGAGCAGTCGGTCAAGATATACGACCGCACCGGAGAAGTCTTGCTCTATGACCTCCATAAAAACATGCAGCGCACCGTAGTACCGCTGGACTCCATCTCCCCTTTTATAAAGCAGGCCATAGTCGCGATAGAAGACCCTGAGTTTTATACCCATAAAGGGGTCAAGCCGACTGCTATCATGCGCGCAATCTTTACTAACGCGACGCAGGGCGAATTACTTTCTGGTCAAGGCGGTTCCACTATCACCCAACAGGTGGTCAAACTCACGGTTCTTACCACAGACAAAACAATCACCCGCAAGCTCAAAGAGTGGGTCTTGGCACTCAAAATGGAACGCTCGTTGTCCAAAGAGCAAATTCTTGAACTCTATCTCAACCAAGTACCCTTCGGCGGACAACTCTACGGTATAGAAGAAGCTTCGATGACCTTCTTTGGCAAACACGCAAGCGACATCACCCTGCCCGAAGCGGCATACTTGGCGGCCGTATTGCCGGCACCAACACGACTCTCTCCGTACGGCACCCATATAGACCAATTGGAAGTGCGAAAAAAACTAGTGCTTAACAAAATGCTGGAGCATGGCTACATCACCGAGACCGAACGCGCTGAAGCACAAAGTGCCTCAGTAACCTTTGTTCCTCCGCGTGACACTTCCATCGCGGCGCCACACTTTGTATTTTATGTGCGCCAGTATTTGGAAGACAAGTATGGCCAAGACGCGCTCGAGCAGAGCGGCTGGCGCGTCACCACCACGCTCGACGTCGACCTCCAAACGCGCGCTGAAGAAATTGTGCATCGCCAAGCCCTCGCCAACACCGAAAAATTTAGCGCCACCAACATGGCTATGGTCTCGCTTGATCCAAAGACTGGCCAAATTTTGACCATGGTCGGCTCGCGCAACTACTTTGATACTGACATCCCCGGCGCCTACAATGTCACCACTATGAGTCCGGGGCGCCAGCCGGGTTCGTCTTTTAAGCCGTTCGTGTACGCGCAAGCATTTTCTGAAGGGTACACTCCCGAGACCGTTGTGTTTGATGTACGCACCCAATTTTCCACCAACTGTTCGCCATCAAACATGACCTCCGACGACGGTTGCTACGCTCCCGGCAACTACGACGACAAATTCCGCGGTCCTATGTCACTACGCGAAGCGTTGGCACAATCAATCAACGTGCCGGCGGTCAAAGTATTGTATTTAGTGGGTATAAACGACGCGCTCAAAATAGCAAAGTCTATGGGCATCTCTACACTCTCCAACTCGGACCAGTACGGACTGACACTGGTACTCGGCGGTGGCGAAGTAATTCCACTTGATATGGCGAGTGCCTACGGCGCCTTTGCCGCTGATGGTATGCACTACGACACCACTCCTATTTTGCGTATAGAAGACGCTCAAGGAGCGGTCATCGAAGACAATACTGAGCGCAACGGCAACCAAGTGCTCTCTGTGGAAGTTGCTCAAAAAATAAATGATGTCCTTTCTGATAAAGTGGCCGCCGCTCCACTCGGACTTAATTCCTACCGCGATTTTGGCGGCCAGGAAGTCGCGGTCAAAACTGGTACCACCAACGACTACCGCGACGCTTGGATACTCGGTTACACGCCAAATATTGTTACCGCCTTCTGGGCAGGCAACAATGACAACAAAGCAATGGACCACAAGGCCGGCGGACCTATTGTTGCCCCTGCGTGGAGCGAATTTATGCACTATGCGCTTACCAAAGTTGCATCACAACCTTTCACCCGCATGGAATACTCACCTGCCGCAAAACCTATTTTAAACGGTGTGTGGCAGATACCAGGAGCGGACGGTCTCGTGCACGAAATACTCTACTGGGTCAGCAAGACCAACCCGACCGGCCCACAACCCGCAGACCCCTCAATAGACCCACAATACGAGCGCTGGGATGCCCCTGTACGCACGCAATACGGCGGGTATGGTGTTGCCACACCCCCTCCCTCTGTCATACAGCCTCAGACTCCACAAATCCAACAGCCACAATATCAAAACCCTTATGGCGGCTCCTTTGTCCCCTACTACCCCGCACAATAAAAATTGCTAAGACTAGCGGTTCATTGGCATCGCCAAGTATAAAAATGAGTCGTCGCCGGCATCTTTAATAAGCAGCGCTTTGCCGGGGCCGTTGGAGTGCAGGCGTACACTGTCGCCCGCGACCGCCTGCAGGCTGTCGGCCAAATAACGGCCATTAAAAGACACCGCCACCGAGTCGCCTTGGATTGAGGCCTTAACGGTTGAAATCTGCTCGCCCACGTCCGGATTGCGCGAAGAAAGAAACATTGATTTTTTAGCGGTATCAAGCGAGAGCGACACTTGAGCAAACTTGTCGGCAAAGATAGAAAGAGATTTTAATGCGCTGGACATATCTTCGCGTAGTACCACCGCTTCGGTAGAAAAAGATTTTGGTAGTATCTGGCGGTAATTTGGGAAGGCTCCGTCGAGTAAGCGGCTAGTGTAATACACCCCATCGGTCTGCACCGAAAGTTGATTGTCGTTGTAATACAGCTCCACCTCCGCACTTACAGTGTCGAGTATACGCATCAGTTCAGCAGCATTGCGTGCAGGTAGCAGGAGTTCTGGCACATTGCCGCCAGCGCGGAGCGGGACTTGTTTCTCCGCAAGGCGGAAGGAGTCGGTCGCAACAGCAGTCAATTTACCCGCATCTCCATACAACAAAACACTTTGTAGCTCGGGTTTGATAGCCGAGAGCGATGCGCAGTAAGCAACCGAGCGGATGGCACGCACTAAATCACCACTTTTTATTTTGAAAGAGTGTTCGGCTGATACGCGCGGCAAGACCGGAAAATCGTCGTGTGGAAGTGTTTTAATTGATGCGTTGGCGCGTTCGGTTTCAACCTTCAACACCTCCCCTACCAAATTGGCTGATACTACTTTGCCGCGGGCATTTCCTAAAAATCCGGCCAACACCGACGCTGGTACCGCAACCGTACCTTCGGTCGCAACTTTTGCCGGAATAACAATTTCCACTCCACACTCAACATTGGTCGCGCGTAAAATAAGGCGACTCCCTTCGGCAGTTATGAGAATACAACCCAGTACCGGTAAATTTGCACGCTTCTCTGCAAACCTTGATGCGGTCGAAGAAGCGTTGAGTAGGGTGTCGAGAGTTGTTTCAAATTTCATACTCATTCTCTTTATAAAACCTATTACTATTATTAGTGCTGTGGATTAGTGGGATAAGTCCGGTATAGCTTGGTCTGTAATGGTTTTATAGGATTTGTTTGTTCTAACTGCGTGTGTACTTTCCTGCGTTGGGGTGTTGATAGTACTTACTTTTGGTTTTTCTATCAACACCTACTCACAACAACTTCATCTGTTATCCACATCATTTCAACATGAGGCGGATCTGGTGAAGTTCGTTGTTTAAGACGCTGTCCTGGCGCAAATCATTTTTAATTTTGTCGCAGGAATGTATGACAGTTGTGTGATCACGGCCACCGAGCTTCTCTCCTATGGTGGGGAAGGATATCCGGAAGTCTTCGCGTAGGAGAAACATAATAACTTGCCGCGGTCGCACTACTTCTTTGCGGCGAGTCTTCTCATAAATACTCCCCTCCTCTACGCCATAGAAGTTGGCAATAATTTTGACCACCTCTTGCACCGACACCGCCTTCTTTTGAGCACTCCCTGCACCACGTAGGAGCGTCTTGGCGTCGTTTATAGTCAGCGGTTGGCCTCGCATCTCAAACTGGATCATAAGCGTGTTTAAAGCCCCTTCCAGCTCGCGTACGTTGCCCTCAATGGTGGTGGCAAGGTACTCCAACACCTCATCTGCCAGAATGAAGTTATGAGCGGCCGCCTTGGTGCGGATAATAGCAAGGCGCGACTGGTGGTCAGGAGGAGTAACCGACACAATCATGCCGGCATTAAAGCGCGACTTCAGGCGGTCTTCGAGGTTTTGTATGACGTTCGGGTGCTGATCGGAGGAAAAGACAAGCTGTTTGTTGCCGTCGTGGAGATAGTTGAAGAGATGAAAGAATTCTTCTTTGATTTTGTCGCGTCCGGCCAAAAATTGTACGTCGTCCATGATAAGAAGGTCGTACTGGCGGTATTTTTCTTTAAAGCTCTGTACCTTCCCTGCTTGGAGTGAGGACACATAGTCCATAGAAAACTTTTCGGACGTAACATAAAACACTTTGCGCTCAGGCGCGCTCACGCGAAAGTGGTTGCCTATTGCTTGTATGAGGTGGGTTTTACCCAAACCGGTTGGTCCGTAGACGAGTAGTGGGTTGTACGCGATGCCTGGCTTGCGGACGACCGCTTGCGCGGCGGCGTGGGCAAGTTCGTTGAAGGGACCAACAACAAATGTAGAAAAGGTAAACCGTGGGTTGAGGTTGCTCTTTTGATGTACTGCCTCGAGCGGTAGTTCGGTCACTGGTGGGGGCACGGTGCGTACTTCCTCGCTGTTGCGTTTAGGGCCGCGAGATATAACGTACTCGACGGTACGTACCGAGTCTGAAAGGGTGCGTAGAGAACGCAAAATATCTTTGTGAAATTTAGTAGAAAGCCAGTCTCGGGCAAATTGGGATGGCACACCGAGCGCTACGGTGCCATCTTCTACACGGACAATATGGGTGTCGCGGAACCATGTGTTGAAATTGGGCTTGGAGATGGTGAGTTCGAGCTCTACCAGTGCGTTTTCCCAGAGTTCTTTTGTGGTTGTCATGGAGATAAGGGAATGGAGTCACTGACCAGTGTATGCGAGCACTCGGTAGGAGTCAAAAAAGCCCTTTTTGTGCACAAGTTGTGGAGAAACTGGGGATAGAGTATAGTTGACACCGTATATGTCGCAGACATACCAGCCAAAAAAGCGCAAACGCGCCCGCGCACACGGGTTTTTGAAGCGTACGTCCACTCCGGGCGGCAAAAAGACCATACTGCGCCGCCGCCGCAAAGGCCGCGCCAAGCTCTCTCGCTAATTGCGGCCGCCCCTGTCGCCTACCCCTCTCATGCTTGCTAAAATAGCTAGGCTTACGGCAGCGGAGGTTCGTGAGATACTTAAGAGTGGTCGCTCAGTCCGCTCAGGCACACTCTCGGCCAAATATATCCCTGCTACAGGTGCGAAAGCGGCGGTAGTAGTAAGCAGTAAGGTTGCCAAGACCGCGGTTCTGCGTAACAAGTTGCGCCGTGCCGCCTATCTCACCCTTCGCTCTACCCTCCCCCATAATCGGCACATTGTCTTCTTTCTGCATAAGCCGCTTGTCGATGAAAAAGAACTAACCCAGCTATGTTTGAAACTTTCTTAGTACAACCTATCTACAACTTGTTTGTTGCGCTTGCCGGCGTGGTGCCGCAAGGCGACGCAGGCCTCGCTATTATTCTACTCACGCTCTTGATGCGTCTGGTGCTCTATCCGGTCTTTACCGCCTCTATACGCACCCAGATGGGTATGGCCGCCATGCAATCTGACATTGAAATTATTAAAGAGAAACACAAAGGCGACAAAGAGGCGCTCGCCCGCGAGCAGATGGCACTCTTTAAAAAGCACAAAGTTAACCCGCTCGCCGGTTTTGGCGCCCTGTTTATCCAGTTGGCAGTCATTATTGCCCTGTACTACGCACTCTTTAACGAGGGCTTCCCCGTTATTAAAACAAGCCTGCTCTACTCGTTTGTGCAGGCACCAGAAGCAATATCCACTTCCTTTTTTGGGCTCATTAATCTTCTTGAGCCGCACCATGTAGTGCTCGCACTTTTGGTTGGCCTTACCCAGTACTTTGCTATCCAGCTTACGCTCAGCCGCACCCCCAACCCACACCCACACGGCTCGGATAAGGCCGCGGTAGCCCGTATGCAACAGAATATGATGCTGTACCTTATGCCCTTGGTTATGGCCGTTACCTCCTACTATTTTGCCGCTGCCGTAGGCCTATATTTCGTTGCCAGCAACGTCTTTTCTCTAGGGCAAGAGTGGATTATCCGCAGGCAGCTCCAAACACAAAACTAAATCAGCAAAAAGTCCAGTTCTACCAAGACGCGTCTTCCTGTATAGTCTGATACATGGACGCGCAACTCCTTAAAACCTTTATTACAGACTTCCTGAAATTGCTTGATGTTGAGGTGACGGCGCTTGAGGTAAAGACTGGCCACCGCACACTGGTCGTTGTCGAATCGGGCGACTCTGCCCGCCTCATCGGCCCAAACGGCGAACATCTGCGCGCTCTTAATATGATTGCGCGTAGAGTTGTGGAGCAGAAGCATGGAGAAGAGGCCGCAAACTTTCTTATAGATGTAAATGCGTATCACGAGACTGCGATGGAAAAGGTGCGTCAAAGTGCGCGCATGCTCGCCCAGCGCGCGCGGTTGTTTAAACATGATGTAGAACTTGCGCCCATGAGTGCGTACGAGCGCTTGGTCATACACGAGCTCTTTGCCGAAGACCCCGAAATTAAAACCGAGTCCGCAGGCGAAGGAAAGTTCCGCCACATTGTCTTAAAGTACAAAGACGCAGGGTTTATTGCCCAGAAATAATTTATTTTTTGAGCCGTACGCCCCAAAGGCTGCGGTCGCCGGTGCGTATAAAGAGTAAGTAACTGTCGTCCGGAGAGACTGCAAGTTCGGCAATGCTCGACTGCTCTCCCCCGTCCACACCTCCAGGTGAGGCAATAATAGTAGAACCTCCTTTAGCAAGATCAAACTTCAAAATAGTGCTTGCAGCGCTTGCAGCGCCCATGTGCCAAAGATCCAGATAGTTTGCAGCAACATATGA
Organism: Candidatus Nomurabacteria bacterium; assembly: GCA_943355135.1. Taxonomy (GTDB): domain Bacteria; phylum Patescibacteriota; class Minisyncoccia; order Phycocordibacterales; family SBAW01; genus GWA1-54-10. The sequence continues at coordinate 8,766 of CALREG010000001.1, forward strand.
GATGGGTGTTGCACAGTACAGTGTGGTAGAAGTGGCGTTGCTCCATCGGCAGAGCTCCGGTATAGGGTCGAAAGAGAGAGGTGTTGCAAGGCCCGTTTTGACGTTCTGCGAGTAGGTGGAGCGGCTTTCGTTGGCAGTTTGGTACACCACACGCCCAAAAGTGCGGTCTGCAATGGCAGTAAGTCCCGACGCATACACTAACGGGGCTGAAGCGCCTGTTTTTGCGTCTATAGAGAAGACCACCCCCGGTATGCCAGTTGCGGAGTTTGTTTGAGCGAGTAGTGTGCCCTGTGCGGGCCAAGAAATCTGCAGTTCGGAGAATGGTAGGCTAAGTAGCTTTTTTATATTTGAGCCATTTGCGCCAGCAGTATATATGTCTGAGCCGTTTGCGGTTTTAATCAGGTAGGTGACACTCGCCCCATCGGGAGAGACATCTAGGTTTACTATGCCTTGCTGGAGAAATTCGATACGCACGGGAGTGGTTGTTGTCGCTTCTGCACTTGGAAGCGCGAGGTGCGCCGTTTTTATAACGCCGCCATCAATGTACTGTACAAGAGCCCCCCTTCCCTTTTCGCTCCACACGGTACGCAGAACTCCGGGGATGGTGGTGTTTGAGCGAGGTTTGGCCACTGTGCCGGGCGAGTCTAGTACCAAGTCAAATATATGACCATTGTTTGCAAGGACAAAACGCACCACGGTGGAAGTTGCCGGACGGAGCGTTTGCATCAGTGTCGCTCCTGCGACGGGGCCATTAGCTATCTTAAATACTTTGGTGGTGTTTATAACACTCTCGGTAATAGATTGTGCCGCATTAATTCCGCTGGTATTGCCTACACCAGACGAAGTGCGCGTTTCGCTGTTGCCAAACTGCTGGGGTGTAGTGTCGGGAGTAAAAGTAGGTGTTTTAAAAAAGACAACCCATATGATGAGACCCGAGGCGACAATGCCCGCACCTACTATTCCTGCAATTATTTTCCAGTTGGTATCCATACTTAGTAGGCTCCGGCGTATTGGCACGACTGGGTGTTGTCAGGGTTTACTTTTATTGCATAACCTAGCTGTTTTTCGCAGTCAGCACGTTGGGCATCGGTCGGAGGAGTTTGTGTCGCGGCTCCTGCGGGGTTTGAACTTCCGGGTGGCTGAGCAGTAGTGCTGTTAGGTGCTGTTTTGCCAAGTTTACCGAGTGAGGTAAGGTCAAATTTTAAGAGGTCAGGGTTTATGGTGTTGAGTATAAGCCAGCAACTGGTCAGCAGCAGCAGCCCCCAGAGCGCGGCCTTGGCGCGGCTCTTGGCCTTGTCTATATCTCCCGCGGCTTCTGAAATCATGTACCCGATGCCCGCCACCACCAACATAACAACCGCAAAGAGCCCACCGACGCTGATCAGGAGGCGGAAGAGGTTAGAAAGAAAGTTTGGGAAGTTTACGGTGCCACTCTGGCAGTTTGGGACCCCTGGGGGGCATGGCAGAGGTTCCAACGCTGTGTAAGTTCCTACGCCATTCTCAAATTTTGTTTGAGCCATTGCAGGAAGAGCAACTGTAAAGATAGAAAGAAAAACAAGTGTAATTAGAATTTTTTTCATAAGCCGATGAAGTCAAACAACCCGTTTGATTGTGCGCCGAAGACTATTTGCAACGCGGCAGAAGCTGTTTGTATTAATTGGTCGGCGTTGCCGTTCTGCATAGAGACCCCAACTGTCGCCCGTCCTTCTCCGGAGCCTGTCTGTCGCAGAGTCAGTATCCCCCGCGCGCTGTCAGGACCAGTAGTTTCGGTATCATTGAGTGTCCATACAAACGGTATAAGTCCGGCCTTTTTACTTGCCGCAGAAAAGTAGTACGGCTCCGCCTGAAGCGTAATTTCCTTGCCTGCGAGCGAAATGGCGCTGGGAATAGCTGTGTTGTAGAGTACTCCACGCAAGGCATCGCGCTGGTAGAGCACTATCAAAGGGTCCCGAGTAGCAAGAAACAGCTCAGCCCGCCCAACTTTGTTGACCCCATAGTACACTTCAACCGCTATATCCTCGCCTGCTTGCAGCTGGTCGCCGGTGTTGGTAAAAGTGTTGCGCCCAAGGCCAGACTGCTCCGGAACAGAATCCCCTTTATAAAACCACTGGTATGAAAGTGCACTTGCCGCAACACGGGCCGAACCCGAGTAGACCGTTGGGAGCGCCACTACTTTATAATCTGAGCCGGCGCTGTATAGCGCTTTGCCTTTATACAGTGGCGGCACAGTGGTATAGGCTTCCCAGAGTAGGTTAATGCGCGATGGATTAAAGCTGAATGTTTGGGTAAAAAAACCTTGGCTAGAGTCTATAGCCACCTGCACGGTTGTTTTTTCTCCAAGAGCACCGGTCATAAAGGTGTAGTCTCGCTCACCTATCCCCTCTTTGACCACTTTGCCGTTTAATGACCACGTAATATCCGCACTCCCTAGGAAGGAGCCGACTCCTTGTACCGAAATAATAACCTTTTCATACGCGCCCGGGGTTTCTGGCGCGACAATATATTGGATAGGTGCGGGAACTACCTGCGCGTGTGCTTGTATGCCAACAAAAAGGAGGAGTGCAAGCACGGCACCCTTAGCGGCGGGGCGAATATCCTTAAATTTATCTAAGAGCGGGGTACGTAGAACCTCACGTACTTTTTGATGCGCAGTGGTATCAAATTTTTGAGCTGGGGCAAAGCGGCGTTGAGCGACCAGTTGAGCATTATGTTTAAGTCCGTATGGCCCTTCTCCACGCGCTTTTACAAATCCAAAAGCGTTTTTGGAGGTCCCCGCTTTTTCTTCTTTATTTTTTGCTTGTATGCAAGCCCACACCATATTGCTCCAAAGAGGCAAAAAGTTTAAAAACGGTGCAAGTTCACCCAACATGCGGCTGATAATGATGCGCGGGTAAAATAGACCAAACATCGCCATCATCATAATGAGTGCTCCCCCAATGGTAATACTGAGAGCAACGTCAACTACAATCCCGATAGGTATGGCAAATGCGCTGACTCCAGCGCCCACAACCGCGCCACCCACGGCACATTTGCCGGCGGCAATAAGACCTGAGATGACCCCGGTGGAAGCATTCCAGCAGTAAGCGCCGGCCGCCAGAGCGCCGGTCACCCCGCCGCCTACAGGTGTGGCAAATTGTAGAGCAAAAAACGCCATACCGACCGCAAACTGGATGAAGTCGAGTACTATCGCAGGGAGTAGAAGAAAGTACCGCATATTTATTGAGCCGCCTCGGCCTTTTTTTGTCGCATGGCGAGTACTTGCGAGGGGTCGGAGGTGATGATTTGGTCTTCGGTGTAGGAGGCGATGACTTTGATGGCAACATGTTTAAGACCAGCAAAGAATATCCCCTCCCCTACATCAGACTCTAGCAGTAGGAATTTTTCTTCATCAGATAAATTGAAGGTCTTTTGCAAGTTATCAATTGTCGTTGGCGACTGCTTGAGCAAAATTTGTATGGACGAGTTGGTAATCATCGGCAGACCGTATGGCGACTTCAAAAAGTCGTCGACGTCCTGCGTAATAGTCGCGAGTCCGAGGTAGTATTTGCGGCCACGCTTTGCCATCGAGTAGAGGAAGCTCGCGGTATCATCCGACTTCATCATCCACCACGCCTCGTCGATGACCAATAGGCGCTTTTTGAGGTTTTTGCGCACCGCGTTCCAAATGTAGTGCGTAATCAGATACATGGCGACCGACTTGAGGTCATCCTCCATATCGCGGACAGAAAAGACGACAAATTTTTTGTTGATGTCGACGTTGGTCGGCTGGTTGATAAAGCCCGACCATGTGCCCTTGGTGTATTTAGACAGACGCTGCACCAACGACTCGCTCCCCTGCAGTCCTGCCAGCACCAACTCGAAGTCGCTCAAGAGTGGGGGCTCTATCTCGGCAAAGTTGGAGTCTACCGTGATGTCTTTAAGCGCGTAGGTTTCGGTGATGGCGCGGTCAATAATGGCGTCCTCCTCGGGGGTAAGACCGCCGAGCATAATACGGAACATCCCCACCAGCGCAACAATATTACTACGCAGAATGTCCGCCGGCGCCTCGTCCTCACGCGGTATAGGTAGGTCAAACGGGTTGATGTGACTCTCTGAGTTGAGCGATATGTTGAAGTAGCGCCCGCCGACGGTCTGGGCCAAAAATTCGTACTCACGCTCCGGGTCTATCACAATAACTTCGGTATCAAACATCAGTGTACGCAAAATTTCGAGCTTGGTGGCGTACGACTTACCCGAACCCGACTTAGCAAAGATGACCGAGTTGTAGTTCTCCAAACTAAAGCGATCAAAGAGCACGAGCGAGGCGTTGTGGCGGTTGACACCGTAGAGTATGCCTTTGTCCGAAGTAAGGTCAAAGGATACAAACGGAAATATCGAGGATAGTGGGCTCGAGTTGAGTTTGGAGTTGACTCCCAGCTCGTCGTGTCCGAGCGGCAACACCGACTTAAAGCCCTGCTCTTGCTGGAAGAGCGCCGGCTTTACATACACCAAACGCGACTCAAGCATGGATTTGATTTCGCTCTCGGCTTTGTCTAAATCTTCTACCGATGCGCCGTAGATGGTAATGTACACGCCGACGTTAAAGAGCTTTTCTTGCGCCTGCTGCAGCTGGTCGCGCAACTGCTCGAGGTCTTGGTAAGCGGTATCCAGTATTGGGTCGCGCACGAGGCCCTTCTCCTCCCGGCTCATAATCTGCGACTGCACCTCAGCAACCTTTTTTTGGAATTTTTTGAGTATCTCAGCCGAGTCGAGCGGGTGGATGAATATTGATATATCGAGCACACGGTCGAGGTTGATGATTGGAGAGAACCACGAGTCAGTCAGGACTCTTGGGTAGGACATCACAAAGAAAGTGCGCGCTATTTTGTCACCGAGGTTTATTTCGCGCGGAGTGATTTTGAGTGCCGAGGGGGCAATGACGTCCTGCAGCTCTAGCACCCCCTCTTTGTATATTTGCTCGGGGAGGATAGAGGCCATCACCGCGGGGGCTTCTTTCTTTTTGCTTAAAAAATCTAGGAGTGCCATATGGTTATTTTGTTGCCAGCTGCTCTACTTGCAGTGGCTTTTCCAGCTCGCCGGGGTTAAAGAGCTTGTAGAAGAGCTCTATTACCTCTTCGGTGCCGAGTTTGACCGTGCGCACGCCGGTGCGCACCAACCCCTGCTCGATGACCGAAATACGCTGCTCCAATTGCGTGCGGTATTGCTCAAACTGCTCGTCGGCCAACGGACCCATCCCCTTACTGCTTTTTGGGAGGATAGAGCCGAGTATCCCGCCGCTGCGATTGACCAGCGCGGGATCGTACGGCACTACAATAAAGAAGTTTTTGGTCATAATATTTGCGCGCTCGGTAAAGTCTTTGATGAATGCCATATACTCGCGGATTTGTATCTTCATCAACTCATCAAGCTCTTGCGCGTAGCGGTCTTGCAGGAGCGCAATGTAGGGGCGGATGTCGAGGTCGCGGCTTTGTATAGAAAACTCCACCGTAAACTCGAGTGAGTTGAGGAAGTTTTGAAACTGTCCGATGATAGCCTGTTGTTCGTCCTGCGACTTGAGCGCCAAGTTTATAGATGAAGCCATCAAGAGCACGCGCAAAGAGCCGTCTTTCAATATAATAACGCCGTCGCGCACCTCTTTGATAGGTACAAATTCCTGCGTCGCCTTAGATTTTATTTTTGTATCAGGCATTATATTTCAAAACCGCTCTTTGCAGCGGTGGAGGCTCCCGATTCGGTATGGTCTTTGATATTGAGTGACCAAGACAGGTCTTTGAGCTTGCTCTGCGAGAGTTTTGGAATGGGTAGGTTGGCTGGCTTGGCGGCAACAACAGCCACTTTCGCGCTCTCGGTGCGTTGTTTCCACAGATACAGCTTGCTCCCAAAAAAGTAATTGAAGCCGTGTTCAACTGCATGTATGAGCGGCCTGCCGTTTATTTCAAAGAAAGCGAGCCCGGCCGAAAAGGCCATGACGGGAATTCCTAAGATTATTGTAAGGTAGAGCGGCAGAAGGGAAAAAAGTAGGAGGCACAGCCCTCCCCCGCCGGCGAGCCAGATAAACTGCTTGAGCGTCAGCGGCCCAAAGATTTTATCCTCTACCTCTATAAATTGAGGAACTTGATACTGAGCCATTGCTCTAAGTATACCCCATGAGATAATCGTGTTGTTACTATGTACTACGTTTATATTTTGCGTAGCCCCAAGCAGTTTTATACCGGTTCAACCAACGACTTAAAAAGACGCTTTTCCGAGCATCAAGAGGGTAAATCCTTTGCAACAAAAGGAAAAGGTCCTTGGCAGCTTGTCTATTATGAGGCTTGTACATCCGAAAAAGATGCTCGACTACGTGAAAAATATCTAAAAACTGCTTGGGGTAAAAGATATATTAAAGCTCGTTTAAAATATGACCTCGCTATCTCACGGGGTATATAGCAACTTTTCTATGTAGTTGGCTCGCGATAGGGGTCTGCTTTGTATGGTTGCGGCGCGGTTGGCTCAACTTTAGGTGCTGCAGGTGGAATAAGTGGTTTTGGCGTAGGAGGAGCTACTGTAGTGACCGTTTTTTGCGAGAGCATCGCGTCGGCAGGGTGTAATTCGGCTGGTTTCGATATTGCCGAGGTGACTGGGGTGCTTGGACCAGAAGGAGCCCCTTGTCCGTCGGCCTTTTTCATTGAGCCACGGATCGGAACCATAATTTCCTTTCCAATATCTACCGCAATGTCACCCGCTGTTGTGGTGGATACACTGAGGTCATTAACCAGTTGAGACATAAATTCTTCAGGCTCGGTAAATCCCATCATAAACATGACCACCTCATCCTCGAGTTTGCCCATCTGGTCTATGTGGAGTTGGTGTTTGCTTCCAATAATCCGGATTTTTTCATGGAGCTGTGGCGACTTGAGGGCCGCTTGTAGTTCGGTCGGCAGCTTAGAAAACTGCTCCTGCATTAGTTTCTGAGATTCAATGTCCATGTTATTCCGTTAGTCGATTAATGATTATCATCTTTTTTAGGCTCATCCTTCTTTTCCTCTTTTTTCTCCGCATCACCATGGTCGTCTTCGTTCATCTCCTTAATCTTTTCTATCAATTCATCTGACTTACTCTTCCCTTTTCGTATCTTCTCCGCGGCAGTCTTTTCTGCCTTTGGTACCCACAAAGAAAGCGTTCTGAAGAGATTGCCCTCATTTGACGTTATGTGTTTAGCAAATTGTTCTTTGTAGTTTGGCGCCAGTTTTGTTGTTGTAGCTGCAACCTCCTCTTTTTCTTTTTTATCGAATTCAACTTCTCTCTTTTTTGCGGCATCGAGAGCCTCTTTAGCAATCTCTTGAGTGATTTTATGTGTATCAATCAATCCTGCGATGTTGCTACGTTGTATATCATTTTGTGCATTACCCAAATCTGTTTCAAGTTGAGCAGCTCTCTTTGTAGAAACTTGGTGAGTGTCTGCCGCTGTTTTTACTTGAGTTTTTATCGTTGTACGCTCGCTACTGTATTTCTGTTCGAATTCCGCCTTGGCTGCTGTCTCAGCTTTTGCCTTTTCATCCTTACTCGGGGCTTTAAATTGTTCGGCTTCTTTTTGCAGCGCTTTTACGCGGGCATCGAAGTCTCCTTTATAACCACCCTTATTCGTTGCTTTGCCAAATTCAAGCGGAGTTACTTTGCCGTGGACATCCACACTCCCTCCAACCAGCCCGAGGCTTTTATTAATTGTTTTTGAGTTTCTGCCGTCGAAAGTGGCTTTTCCTATCCGGTTGACTCCGCTCAGTAGGTTCCTACCCACCACGCCTTTTGAGCCGAGGTTCTGCATAAATTTACTCTGACCTAGACTGTATGCGCCCAAGCCGAGCGTATTGCGCCCAGCAAACCCGGCTAAGCCAAAACTCTTACCTGTAAGGTTTCCGGTGACTTTTGAGGCGATACCGCTTCCTTCTTTGACCACCCAGTCTGATACCTTTAGTGCCACAAACATCAGTGCGATGATAAAGCCCATACGGATGAACACCGATGCTATAAGGCCGACAGTGGCTATTTCGTCGGTGCCAGAGCTTGCGGTATTGGCTATTGCGTTAAGCAAGTTTCCATTACCGGTGGTGTTTCCAGTAAGTAGAGTTCCTGCAAACCGAGTGAGTATAAGGAACATAAAAAGGAATATCGCTGGATAGAGCGAAAACTCTACGAGCTTTTTGAGCCATTGGTCAAAGTACCCTTCAGTCTTCTTCATAGTTTTTGCAACAAAAGCCAACGGTGACGCTATGAGCAAGAACCACAACCCCACAATACGGAGCATAAATTTAATACCCACTTGAATAAAAGTAAAAAACAACATCCAGAGCATCGCCGCAACAGACAAATAAATCACCGTAAATGTCCCTAGTGCTGCCCAAGCGCCGCCAGAAAAGACACCGCCATTCCCTCCAAGTTTGTCAAAAGTCTCCTTACTGAGTAAGACCTGAGGCCCTACGGCTCCCATAATAGAGGTGCTCAAGTCTTTGACACCGTTGATTTGCACTATCTTGCCGTCCGCTCCTACGCCGGCGGGGATAGCATTATAAAACTGCAAGGCTAAAATGTTACCCATGTCTATTACCACGCGGGTAAAGAAGAAGCTGAAGTTGACTAACAAGGCAATGACCACAACTATTGCGAGTGTTTTGATGGTGCCGGAAGTTTCGGCCTGTAACATGACGGTCATCGCGATGTAGACGAGGATAAAGATGAACGACATGTTGGCAAGATCGCGCACCGTGGTCCATCCGTCAGAAAGAAAGCCAAGTGCATAGGCGGTTGAGTTGAGCGAGAGTTGCACCACAATACTAAAGAAGTACGCACCCACATAAGCTACTTTACTGGCGATGAGGGGGCCTATGTAGTACATGATCACAGCCAAGCACTCTGTGATGCCCGATTTGCACTCCATTTCTGTAGAAGCAGAAGGTGTACTGTAAGGATTTGCTTGTGTCTGTTGCGCAGTATTGTACTGTGTTTGAAGTTGTTGACATTCCGCAACATTCCCTGGATTTTGTCTTAGACATTCCTCCTGCGAGAACGGAGCGGCCTCTGCTTGTATTGGCAAAAAACTGAATACCAATATTCCAAGGGCTACTCCAAATAGTATTTTTTTACTGGAACGCATAGCATTGGTTGAGCTCGGTAGTGGTCAGTTGATTGCGGGTTGCAAGCGAGTTTTGCAGGGTTGTACGGTCTTGCTGTGCGTTGGTGATATCGGTTTGGGTAATTAGCGTGCCCAACGCAAGTGCTTTGCTGTAGGCTGCCTTAACCGCCGCCACGTCTCCCGGTCCAGAAACGCCGATAGCCGCGGTTTGCAGATCTTGCAGGGTCGCGATACCTTGGTTGGCGCGTGTGATGTTGTTGTTGGCGTTGTCTATGAGTGGATCGTATGAGTGGAGCGCGCGCGCCGAGCTGGTTGCAAGCGCGTCTTGCAGTTTGCTCTCCCAGCAATTGACCAGAGTTTGTAGCTGTGACTGCGTGTTTTGTATATCGCCGATAATCCCCTGTTGTACCGAGCCATACTGCTGGGCCAAGTTGACCTGTCCTTGAAGTGCGGTCAACACTCCTTGCGCGTCTGCCTGTGCCTGCTGCTGTTCGGGTGTAAGAAAGTTTGCTGCGTAGCCTTGGCTTCCGCTGAGGTTAGACACACCTCCTTGGAGCGCCTTGACCATCAACTGACTTATGAGTGCGCTGATGATCGCGTCGAAACTACCCGAGATCCCCGCTTGGGTAAGCGTCTCTTTAGATACGTTCAGCGTACTACTCAAAGAGTCGGCGATGGTGGAGCCCGGAGTAGTCACTACTTTGTCGCAGATCATTTTAGTAGATATGCCACCAGTGTTGGGAGCTGGTCGGCAGTTACTCTCCTTTTCAGACGAGAGGAAGCCTTTGCCCAATATGTAATCCTCTTGTTTTCGGCCTACAGCAGAGTTGACGGCGAAGCTGAGTTTACCGAGACCATCTTGGTAAGCTCCAAACGAGTTATTAGTGGGGGTGCCAACAAAGGAGAGGAGTCCGCCCCACCCACCTTGGGAGAAATTGCCATTAGCAAAAGCGTTTATGTTTTTAATGACGCCTGTAAGAGTACAAGAGGCGGCATTGTTGCGTCGTGCGTAGCTTTGTGCGAGAGCGACGCGTATCTGGGCTTTAAAGGGTGAGCACAAGAACGAGAGCGCTGAGCCGCGGATAAACTCACCCGCCGCTTGGTCGGCCACATTGGTAAAGAATTGCTTGTAGTTGGTAACAAACGACGGCTTGCCGTTGAAGCCGGAGTTGATCCAGTTGACCACACTCGAGGTGATTTGTTGCACGGCGGCGCGAGCAATAGTGCGAGCGATGCAGTTTAAAAAGTTTTCGCGTATGGTATCCGCCGTTGCCACCGTGTTGAGGTAGCGCGGCGACACAGGTACTGCACTTACTGTTTCGACGGCATTGCCGGCAAGTGATGCCGTTGCGCCGCCGAGCAACCCTGCAGTGCAGAGTGCCGCACCGACTCCTACCCCCAACAAAGCCGCTCCTAAAATACTATTGCCGTTGGCATCTACGGCAGTGGCTCCACTCCCGGGGACAATGTTGGGGCTCCCTGAGACAACGCCAGTATTAAGTTCGTTGGCTGTTTTTGGAACAAAGTTGCTGGTCGGTCCTCCTCCACTCCCCGCCGAACTACCGCCAAGCCAATCTACCCCAGGGACACTTTGTATACCGCCTGCTCCCCCGCCCGTGGTTCCTCCTCCTGCTGAAATACTGCTGCCGGTGGTGCCACCACCACTCAGTGGAGTCCCTACATTTATATTTGTGTCAGAAATAACGCCAGAGGGCGTGTTGTTTTGATTTTTTGTGGTACTGGTGGTGCCGGTTGTTCTTGTCGTTCCTGTTCCAAACGAGCCGCTGTCAGGCTGTTTAATAATCCCGTCGCGGAAGAAGAAAAACCAGACGAGCCCGACTAAAAGTGCAAGCGCTACTGCGGCGACAATAGTGAGTATAATTCGTCTGGTCATTGAGGGTACGAAGAAACAAAAACGTCCCAGGATGTCCCCGGCTCGTCTTTACTGAAAAGTATACCGCCTTTACGCAGTTGCTCGGCGAGCGTTGTTAACACACGTGCCGATTCTGTACCCGCGGTTTGGAAGCTTTGCAACCCCGAAAGTCCGCGCATCGGGTCTTCGAGGACCATACGCATCTCTCCGGTAGCCACCGACATTGTCGAAAGGTTATTAATGAGCGGCAGATAGAGCGGAACGAGTGTTGTGGGGACAGGAATGTTGGCAAGATCCTCTGCCAACGCGGTATACTCTGCCCCTATACCCACAAGAGACTTGAGTGTGGCGGCGTCATTGTAGTCGGTAGCATACCCGATGGCATACAAAACATCGTCGTTGCTGGCTTTAGGGTGCTTTCTAAAGGTTTGCATAACCGCATTACCCCACGTGCGCATAGTGGCCGCGTTTTGAGATACTGCATTGAGGTCAGTCGCTTTATATTGAATACTCTCAATACTCCCTACCCGAGCGGCGGCGTCGGCTATAAGCTTTTCTTGGGTGGGTATATCGTTGCCAAGGCCCTGCGCGTTGGCATTGCTGAGGTTTATAAAGAGTGAGCGTGCTACGCTTGAGGTTACATTTGAGCTCTGAGCCTCTTTTAGTAATGCTTGTATGGTGTCTTCGCTCGGCGCGGCGGGGAGTTCGGGAGCTCCTGCTTGCGCTGCCTCTAGTGCAGCCTGCCAATCTTCGGCGGGAGTGGGCTGATCAGCACTTAATACGGCTGCGGGGCTGCTTTTAGGCGCAGTAATATATTGTGCCAGCAAGATAAGTGCGCCAGAGAGTGCAATAGACACCACTATGGTTGAAAATCGTGAACTCGGGAGATACGAAGCAACATTCATTACCTCAAGTATACCCCGTGAGATAGTCTGGGTAGTCGCGCGTCGTGAATAATTATCATATATCTCACAGGGTATACTGTACCTACATGCATACTATTTCGAGATTGTTAGTTACGGGGCTGATGTTAGCCGGGCTTTCGGCACCTCTCATCAGTCAGGCGCTCATTGTTCCCATTGGGGGCAAGATAACTAAGGTTGTATTTTGTTTAAACGGGGGTATTTACTTTACCGTTCTTGGTTTTGGCGCAGGGGCAGGCGCTTTTACCTTTACACCAGGATCAATCTTGTATCCATGGGGTCCGCCGCGACCAGGAGTAAATGTTCTCGGCGCGGCAGATGTACCCTACGGGTGCGTCATTTCAGTCAAACCGCCGATTGTGCTCCCGAGCCTCCGAGTATTTATGAGCGGGACAAGTCTATCCATTTAGACAGCGGTACATCTTCGGCGCGTGTTTTTGGAGATATTTCGACTTTCTCAAGAAGTTCAGAGTATTCTTTCCCCAGATTATTTTTGAGAAATTTTCTTTTTTGAGAGAATCCTTTTTTGACCAGCTCAAAAAACTTTTCTTCGTGTGCGGTGTTTGTAAAATTGCTTCGCGAAATGTTTTCAACCGCCACAATCGCTGAGTCTACTTTGGGTGGTGGAGAGAAAGCGCCTGCTGGAGTGGTCTTTATATATTTTGGCATTCCGTACGCTTTGATAGAAAGCGAGAGAATACTTTCTTTCTTTGAACGTGCAATCCTCTCCCCCACTTCTTTTTGTACCAAAAATACTAGTGTTGATGGTTGTTGTTTGGCGGTGAGAAACTTTTTAAACAAGGCGCCGGTGATGTAGTACGGAATGTTCCCCACTACTTTGTAGTGTTTGAACTTTGGTTCAAACTCAAGCGCATCACCTTCCATCACGGTAAAATCTTTTCCTGCAAACTTTTCTTGCAACATAGAAATAAGGCGCGAATCTTTTTCAAGCGCAATAACTTTTGCACCACGCTCAAGCAGTACTTCTGTCAGTGCCCCTTCGCCGGGGCCTATTTCCACTACCGTCTCCCCTTCTTCTATATGTGCGGCATCGGCAACCGCATTCAAATATACTTTTGAATTAAGGAAGTGCTGCCCGAGAGATTTCTTCTTATACATATAAGTAGAGCGATACTAGTCTAAGTATATGGTTTTGCCTAGACGTTCGGGGCTCTCGGCTTGCAATAGGTCGCCAGAGATTTCTTGCAGGAATAGCGAGCTACTCCGCACGTCGGTGTTGCCAAATATCGTGCGCATCATTGCGTAGGATAGGTAGAGCTTTTGTTTTGCCCGCGTCAGCGCCACATACATCAGTCTGCGCTCCTCCTCGAGGCTGTCTTTGGTATCGTCCTCCCGCTCGTAGGGGAAGAGGCCTTCCTCGAGTCCGATGATGAATACGCAGGGGAATTCCAGCCCTTTGGCCGCATGTACGGTCATAAGTCGCACTTGGTTTTTGTGCTCTTTTAGTTCGTCTTGGTCGCTCGCAAGGGCCGCAGACTCTAAAAACTTTTCCAAACCTTCCGGTTGGGGCAATACATCATATCGCGCAGCAAGCGACACCAACTCGGCGAGGTTTTCTAGTCGCTCGGCCCCTTCCGACTTATCTTCTTTGAGTGCTTGTTCTATTCCGCTTTCTGTCACTACCATACGCAAAAGTTTTGAGGGCGCAGCTGTGGCTGCATTGGTTTGTATGGTCGCGAGTAGCCGACGCATCGACGCAACTCGCTCGCGCGTTTTGCCTGTCAGCGCAGCCTCCTGTCCTGCGAGGATTTTTAATTTTGTCACCTTTCCTATTCCCGGCAGAGTGTCTATCACACGCCCAATGTCAGCGGAATTTTCGCTCACGGCGGCGCGCACAAACGACAGTACATCTTTGACCTCTTTGCGTTCAAAAAAGCGGGTGCCGAGCACTTGGTACGGGATGCTCGCGTTGAGCAACTTTTCTTCTATCGCACGCGACTGAAAGTTGGCACGATAGAGCACCGCGAAGTCTTGCGGCGCCCGGCCGTCGTCGAGCAGCTCTTGGATTTTGCGGGCAACAAACGTCGCTTCGTCTCCCCCGTCGCCCGCGATGTAGAGCGAAATAGCTTCGCCGTCAGCATTGTTAGTAAAAAGATTTTTCTCCGGACGATTGGTGTTGTTGCTGATTACTTGGTTGGCGGCGGTGAGTATGGTCTTGGTGGAGCGGTAGTTTTGTTCAAGGGTTATCATCACTCCGCCGTACTTCTTTTCAAACTGGAGCATGTTTTCAATCTGCGCTCCGCGCCAGCCATAGATAGTTTGGTCTATGTCACCCACGACGCAAATATTTTTTTCTGGCCCGACTAGTAGTTCGGCGAGCCGGGCTTGTATAAGGTTAGTGTCTTGATATTCATCGACGTGTATATAGCTCCAGCGTTTTTGGCATCGCTCGCGCACGTCCGGAAATTTCTCCAACAGTTGTACCGCGCGCAGCAGCAGGTCATCAAAGTCCATCGCGGTGTCCGCGCGGAGGGCACTTTCATATTTGAGCCACGCTTGCGCTATTTGTTTGTCCCGCCACGAAACGGCCCCTTCGGCGTACTCACCGGCCCCAATTCCCTCTCCTTTATTGCGTGAGGCGACCGCTAAAGCAGTCCGTGGTTCGATATCTTCGGCGCCGGCAGACTTGAGTGCCGCCTTCATCTCTCGCAGAGAGTCGGCGCGGTCATAGATTGCCGGAGTGCGCTTATAGCCGAGCAGCTTGGCGTTCTCCTTTATAAGAGTGAGTCCGAGCGAGTGAAAGGTGGATACAAAGGGTCCACTGCCTTGATCGCGAGCAAAGCTCGCCGCAATCCGCGAGCGCATTTCGGCCGCCGCTTTGTTGGTAAAGGTGATAGCCAAGATGCTTTCAGGCGCCACCCCGTGGCGGATGATATTGCGGATACGATCGGCAATGACCTTAGTTTTGCCCGCCCCTGCTCCCGCGAGTACTAATAGGGGGCCCTCTATTGACTCAACGCACTTCTGTTGTTCTGAGTTGAGTTTGGGTAGCGGGTCCATATGCCCACTATACCCTCAAAACCCTTATATTCCAACGGTTTTTCATCAAATCTACAGGGTTTTTCCACAGCTCGGCTTTCGGGCGGTTGACGCGGCTTAAACGATCTGCGTATAGTAAAAAGGTACAGGGACGGGAGTTAAAAAACGGCTCAACTAAGCCATTTTTTAGCGGAATTACGCAAAATACAGCCTAGAATAACGCTTTGAAGTCAAAAAACTCACTCTCTTCTCCGGCCCGGCCATTCGTCGCGGAGAAGCTCAAAAAGTCGCTTTGGTTTGCGCTTGCATCGTCGAGCGTGTCCTTGTTCCTACTTGCCCCTATGCTTGCCTCGGCAAGCATGTTTTCCATACCAGCGCTGCTCGCCTCTTTTACTAAAGAAACTTCAGCCGCCGGCTCCAAGCAGAACTCCCAGACGGTAGCCCTGCTCTCTCCTGCTACCAACCTCGACCCGCGTGGGGCGATGGGTGGTGGAGACATTGCATTGGTGGGCGGCTCCGCACTCCTGTCAGAAGACGGCCCCTCAGGTACCGCAGCCGATGTAGAGACCTCTCTCCCCGAGGCGACCATGATTTCGGTATATACGGTGCATAAAGGAGACACTCTCTCCGGTATTGCAAAGATGTTTAATGTAACTACTAACACTATCCGGGGAGCCAACGATATTAAAGACAGCGTTATACGCGAGGGCGACACGCTCATCATCCTCCCTATCGCCGGCGTGCGACACACGGTAGTAAAGGGAGATACCGTTGCGTCTATAGCCAAAAAATATAAAGCGGATGCCGACGAAATTACGAAGTACAACGACCTTTCTGATGGTCCGCTCGCACTCGGAGAAACACTCATAGTGCCCGACGGCGAACTGGTGACACCGGTTGCCGTTAAATCGACCATCAAGAAGTCTTCGGTAGGAGTCAATTTGTATAAGGGAGGTGCGGGCCCAGACTTGGGCAGCTACTATGCGTGGCCGGTGAATGGCGGCATGGTTACGCAGGGCATCCACGGCTACAACGGTATAGACATTGGTGCATCAAGCGGCACCGGCATACTAGCGGCGGCCGACGGCACGGTCATCATCGCCCGCGGTGGTGGCGCGTGGAATGGTGGCTACGGCAACTACATCGTCATTCAGCACGAAAACGGCACGCAGACACTGTACGCACATGCAAGCAAGGTCTATGTATCCGCCGGCCAGCGCGTGTCTAAAGGCACCACTATTGGCGCGGTCGGACGCACTGGCAAGTCCACCGGCTCGCACCTCCACTTCGAAGTCCGCGGCGCGACCAATCCGTTTGGGATATAATTTACTTTTTATCGAGCGTGCGCCAGAGGTAGAAGCACGCGACCGTTCGATGGCCGCTCCACGGCTTGGCAAGTTTCTGCATTTTTTCTGGAGAGGGTTTCGTACGGAGAGCAAAAAGTTTTTGCATCGCTTTTTGGATACCCAAATCGCCAGTCGGCAACACGTCGGGGCGCGAGAGCGTAAACATGAGGAACATCTGCGCGGTCCACTCCCCGATGCCCTTAACCGCGACTACGTGCTCGGTAATCTCTTCGTCGGTCATCGAATGAAACAGTGTCGGGTTAATAGTGCCGTCGGTAAATTTTACAGCGAGATCTTTGAGATACGATGCTTTTTGTCCGGAGAGTCCTGCTGAGCGTAGCTTTTCGACTTTTATTTTTAGTACTTGCTCGGGTGTTGGAAATTTTTGTTTTGGCCACAGGGCGACAAACCGCCCAAGTATGGTGCTCGCCGCTTTGCCCGAGAGTTGCTGAAAAATGATTGATTCTGCAAGCGATTGAAACGCTCCGAGCGAGTGCTCGCGCCGAAATTTCATTGGGCCGTAGCTGCGTATAAACGCGCCGAGGTGTTTGTCCTTGGAGAGATATTTTATTGATGCGGTATGCATCACCACACTTTACGACTTTTTCTCTCGATATTGCAACGCCTCTAAGATATGGCTTTCGTTGATGTCAGGGTGTTCGTCGAGGTCGGCGATGGTGCGCGCAACTTTGATGACACGGTGGAATGCTCGTGGAGAAAGCGCCATGCGTGTGCCCGCTTTTTCTAAGAGCTCGCGCACTTTAGTAGAAAGAGGAACCAAATCATCGAGCTCGCGCGGCGAGAGGTCGCTGTTAGTTTTGTTTGGGTTTTTAGTTTTAGAAAATCGCTTTTTCTGCGCATCGCGCGCCTTGAGTACGCGGGTGCGCGCCGCTTTTGTTTGAGCGCCTTCGGTGTCGCGCTTGCCTAACTCGCCGAGCTCGACCGGCCCCATGATGCTCCAGAGGTCGATACGGTCGGCGATGGGCCCCGAAATTTTGCGTCGGTAGCGCTCCAAACTAATGGGGCTGCAGGTGCACGCAATTTCTGGGTGGCCGTAGTTGCCACACGGGCAGGGGTTCATGGCCGCCACCAGCGTAAAGCGCGCGGGGAATTGCGCGGTGCCTTTGGCGCGCGCCACAGAAATGATACGGTCTTCCAGCGGCTGGCGCAGTGCCTCAATGACTCGGCGTTCAAACTCGGGGAACTCGTCTAAAAACAAAACACCTCGGTGTGCGAGTGTTGCTTCGCCAGGGCGGGGTGTTGCTCCTCCACCGACGATAGAAACGTAGGAGCTCGTGTGGTGTGGCGAGCGGAACGGCGGCATGGTCAAAAGTTCTCCGCGCAACACGCCTGCAACCGAGTGGATAGAATTTACTTCCAGCACATCATCAAACGACAGTGGTGGAAGTATCGAGGCGAGCGCGCGAGCGAGCATGGTTTTGCCCGTGCCGGGCGGGCCCGAAAGTCCTAGGTTGTGTCCGCCTGCGGCGGCAATAATTGCGGCGCGCTTGGCGCTCTCCTGTCCACGGATGTCTTCAAAAGCAAACTGTGACTCGCCAAAGTCGTGTTTGAGTTTTGTTGCGGGAGCGGGTTTGAGCTTGGCAGAGGTATTTCCTCCGGCTTTGCTGGAGGTGATTCCTCTGCCACCCTTTTTCGTATTCAAATGCTCAATAACCTGCAGTAAATTATCCGCTCCATACACCTCTATCCCCTGCACGAGCGCCGCTTCGGCCACGTTGTCGGTTGGTACAAACACCGCCTTCTTCTTTTTGCGCTTTGCCTCAGCAATAAGCGGCAGTATCCCGCGCACCGGCTGCAATGCTCCATCGAGCGACAGCTCGCCCACAAACAAGTACGGCTCGGGGTCAAACTTGATATCCCCCGCTGCAAGTAAGTAGGAGAGTGCAATCGGCAAGTCGAACATCGGCCCTTCCTTTTTTAAATCTGCCGGGGCAAGCGAAATAACAATTTTTTGATTGCGCGACTTCGGACTTTCAAAACCCGCGTGTTTAATCGCCGCGGCCACACGATCGCGCGACTCCTCGACCGCTTTGTCGGGCAACCCGACGACCGTAAAGGCGTGCAGCCCACGCGAGAGATCGGTCTCGATAGAAACAATATAAGGCGAAAGGAGCGATGTCTGAGCCCCGTACACCTTGGCGTACTGCATGCCCTACATACTACTACGAAGTTTTCAGGACAGCAGGATCCCTCGTCTGTTCCTGGATAACCAGTTCGTAGATTCGCTGGCCAGAAACTGTGAGACCATTATCTTTTCTGTATTGTTTAAATTTAAGAATATTTTCTCGCTGCTCGGGTGTAATAGCTATGGTTGAAATATCGAGGTGACCAGCATTTAATATTCGTGCACGCTCGGCCGCACTGATAAACCAGATATCAAAATTCCAGCGCTCCTCTTGTATCAATGCTTTGAGCATAATAAGCCGTCCTACCGGCTTTGCGTTGCCCAGCTTAGGATCATCCCAATCGCTTTTTATGTAGTAACTCATAAAACGCGAAGTTGTCGCAAGGTGAATAGTTTTTGCTACTTCGAACATCTCTGCCATTTCAAACTCTTTTTCTCTTACCACTCCAATATCGACATCACCGTGTAGCATGACATTCCCAGCATACGCGCCTTCAATAAAGGTGCTGCCAAATTGTTCGAGACAACGAATGAGACCGGATTCATGCAGAAAGGCGTCAGCCTGATCGTGATAAGTTTGGGCCTTTTCGGTGAGTGTCATAAGGAAAGTATACCCGCTCTATTTGGTTGAAGAAAACCCGCCAAAGCGGGTTTTCGTAGCGGAGCGAAAGAGGTTGGCGGGAGGCTTCGCAAGTGCGACGGCACGAGACTTGAGGAAATTTTTAGCAAAAAATTATCCGTACTCCCGCCGGCCTGCTTTCGCGGAGCCTCTATGCCATGTGCAGCTTGCAAGTAGCAGCTGCAGGGTTTGCCTCAAGACGGTCTGCTTCTATCTTCTCGCCACACTCTTCGCAGAAGCCGTAGGTGCCGGCGTCCATGCGGGCAACAGCGGCTATAATTTCATTTTTACGCGCCAGAAGGGTCGCCTTTTCAGACGAGTGTTCCTCTTCGGCCTCCATGCGGTCGGCGAGCTCGTCGGATTCGGTGGCAGTCGGGTCTATGTCCTCTACCCCAAGGTCCGAGAGCTCCTGCTTGACCACATCTATCTCCTCTTCTAGCTTTGCCCGCAGTTCTTCGTTTGTCATATGAAAAGAGTATACCCTACCGAAGTAAGCAAACAAAACTCGTCTCCTTATTGCCTCGGGATAGGCACCACAGGGGTGGTATTGAGCCTCGAGAGTACCTCGCGCAGGGTGTACTCATTGGTAGTAATAAGCACGGTGTTGCGCCCAAGGAAGGTCCACAACATCAGTATGTCGCCGTTGATGTTTTGTACGACTCGCGCGTCGCGGTTTTCTACCACCCTGTCCAAAAAGTTGCTTCTGATGAACTGTAGCGGAGATTCGTCAGGAAGCGTGGCACCAGTCTTCTGCGGGCTCGGTATTCGGGTAAACAGCGGTGAGAGGTCGCTCTGCAACGTGCGCTCCCACTCGAGCATCCCTGCGTACGCGGTTTCGTACGAGTCCACCTGCAACAAGAGGAAGGGCTGATTTTCATCAAACGAGTGGAGGCCAAGTAGGTACTGGTTGCTCAGTACCCGCAGCAATTTTTCGGGCATCTCGGGCACCATGGTGCCCAACAATTCGGCACTGCCTATAGGGCGGTATTGGCCGTCTTTTGTGGCGGGGCTTTCTGCAATGTAGAGCCACTGTATAAGCCCGAGCGATAGTTTTGCTTGGATACGCGCCGCCTGCAAAATTGTCATCAACTCTTCGCGGGTATGCGGGGAGGCAGGCAGTGCCACAAACTTACTGTCGTCTACTGCAATAAATGGTGCTTGGGGTGCCACTGCGGCGGGTACCGAGGTTGGGCGCGCGAGTACTACAGTCAGTACCACCCCCGCAAGCAACACCAGTACTACCCCGCCAGCTATCATGGCCCACCGCGTCGAGCGAGCCTTCTTTTCTTCGTACGTTTCTTCTGGCAGAGGTTGTTTGCCTCGGCGCACCGCTTCGGCGGCGGCGGCTGATACCGCAGACACACCCTGCTTGGCCACGACGCTATCCAAATCGGCCTTGTAGGTCTGTAGCGGCTTGGTCTCTGATTCTTCAACAGGTGCGGCTGGAGTTGTGGGAGCAGGAACTTGGGTCGTCGGTCCTATGACAACTGGAGCCGTAGGAGTGGCAGGCTTCAGTAGTGTCGCATTTTCTTCCTGAGCCAAAAGCGCGCCCGCGTTTACACGCTGCGCGCTTTCAGGCGTCGGTCCGCTCTCTTTTTTAGGGAGCAGTATTTTGCTAATATCGAGACCCTTAACTTCGGGGTCCGGTTTCTTTTCGGGGGAAGGAGGCATGAGGTTCTGTCGAAGGCTTAAGGCCTTTGCGAGACGCAAACTCCGGATCTACCGCCTTAATAGAGAGGTTGATGCGGCCTTTATCGTCTATCTCCTTTATCATAACCCGAACCTTCTCCCCCACGCTCACCGCGTCGGCGATTTTGTTGATTCGGAAGGGCGCGATTTCGCTCACGTGCACCAACCCTTCGGCATCTTTGCCGGGGCCCACCTTTACAAACGCGCCGAAGTCCATCAAGCGAGTCACCTCGCCGTCGTATACCTCGCCCGCTTTGTACTCCTTCACTATTTGCTCGATCATTTCCTTGGCTTTCTGCGCAGTACCGCCCTTGCCGGTGATAAATATCGAGCCGTCGTCCTCTATCGTAATGTCAGAGACGCCGGTGACATCGCGGATACCGTTGATAGTCTTGCCTCCCCCGCCGATGACCATGCCAATTTGGTCGGGTTTGACCTTCATGGTCAAGATTTCTGGCGCGCGCGCCGATATGGCGGCACGCGGCGAAGCAATTTCTTTTTCAATCACATCGAGTATTTGTAAGCGCGCTTTCTTGCCACCTTCGAGTGCTTCCACCAGCACTGCAAGCGGAATACCGTCGAGTTTGATGTCGAGCTGTATTGCGGTGACGCCCGTGCGGGTGCCGGCAACCTTAAAGTCCATGCCACCAAACTCGTCTTCGGGGCCTTGGATGTCGGTCATTACTTTGTGCTTGCCGTTGTGGGTCATGACGCCCATCGCGATGCCTGCAACCGGCGCCTTAATCGGCACACCGCCGTCCATGAGTGCAAGCGTAGAGGCGCAAGCCGAACCCATCGAGGTCGAGCCGTTGGATGCAAGACACTCCGACACCAAGCGGATCGTATACGGGAATTGCTCTGCCGACGGGATAACCGCGGCGAGCGCCTTTTCTGCAAGTGCGCCGTGGCCGGTCGCGCGGCGGTTGATGCCGCCCATGCGTCCTGTCTCCCCTGCCGAGTACGGGGGGAAGTTGTAGTGATGCATAAAGCGCTTCTTTACATCGTGCTCCTCCATCGTGTCTATTACCTGCGAGTCGCCGGGGCCACCGAGCGTAAGCGCAGTAAAGACGTGCGTGCCGCCGCGATAAAAGACGCCCGAGCCGTGCAGTATCGGCGAAATCCCGCCTGCTTTTGCAAACAGTGGGCGGATCTGGTCGAACGGCCGATTGTCCGCGCGCTTGTTGTCCTCGATTGCGCCGCGATGAATTTCTTCGTCCACTTTGTCTTCTATAAATCGTTTTGCAACACCCTTGTTGATGTCTTTGAGCGCCTCTACTTCTTTAATCCGCGCCATCCACGCGTCGGTCAGGTGATGAATCTCATCTTTGCCTGCGACTCCGCAGAATACGGTCGGCGTAATTTTGCTGGCAAACTCGGTTGCATAGAGTTCGGTCAGTGCTGCAGGAAGTTCTGGCTTAGTTGCATCACGCTTTGGCTTGCCGATTTCGGCAATAATCTTTTTCTGCCAGGCCAAAATTTTGTTGTGCTCTTCTACCGAAAGTCCGAAGGCACTCGCAACTACCTCTTCGTGCGCCTCATTCGCGCCCACCTCAATCATGTTGATGGTGCCGTCTTTGCCACAAGCAAGCACATCGAACTCCGCACCTGCGCGCTCGGCGTAGGTCGGGTTGATGATAGGTTGGCCGCCTTTTTGTCCGATGCGCACCGCAGCCACTGGCCCGCCCCACGGGATGTCCGAGGTCGCGAGTGCGAGCGATGCGGCGTTGACCGCTACTTGGTCGGGGTCTTCCTCATCAAGAGCGAGTACGGTAATGACTACCTGCACTTCGTTGCGGATGTGCTGAGGGAAGAGCGGACGGATAGTGCGGTCGACGATGCGACCGCTGAGGATTGCGGCGTCAGATGGCCGGCCCTCGCGGCGCATAAAGCGCGAGCCGAGGATTGCACCTGCGGCGTAGAAGCGCTCCTCGTAGTCGACGGTTAGAGGAAAGTAATCGATGTCGTCGCGCGTGCGACCAGATATAACCGCAGTGGCGAGCACCGCGGTGTTGCCGTAACGCAAAATGACCGAGCCGTTGGCCTGCTCGGCAAGGTCGGTAAACTCGGCCACCATTGTTTTGCCCCCCACCTCGAGCGAGTACGTTTTTGATTGCATACCTTATATATGCAAAGTTCGCGAATTTTAGGTCTCAAGCACTATCTTGAGAGCTACCTATCCGCGCCCTTTGCGCTTAATTAATATACCGAAACTGTAGCAAAAAAAAGACCCTCGCGCGAGGCGAAGGTCTGGAAACGGGGCTTGATGTCAGCGGGTGCTGACGTCGGTGGCGGCCTGCGAGTGTTGGACCGTCTGCTGGCTGTTGCGGTAGGCGTCGTATCCGACCAAAACTGCCAAAACGATGCAAACCGGAAGAATCTGCCGAAGAACATAGCGCTTGCTCATGGGTGGACCCTCTGTGCTGGACTAAAAACAGTATACCACAAAGGCCTTTTTTGGCAAAAGGGTAGTACTTGACAAAACTAGTGAAAAGGAGTATAATACACAATGGAGCAACGAACCTTGAGGAGGGCATTAGAGAATGTTCAGAATTAAGTTTCTGCTCTGGGCTTACCGCCAAGTCTTGGCGGTTACGGTCCTCTCTTGCTACGGAGCTGCCGTGCTAGCACTCTTGTTTTTGCTGGCATACGCGCCGGGGGCGGTCTTGTACCTCCTCGACGTGGTCTCGCCGATCACCGAAGCCATCAAGAGTGCGCTGTGGGGTCTATTCCCTGGCGACGCTCCGAAGTGGATTAAGGCGGCCGGCGGATGGCTGGGGGCGGCGACTCGGTGGACACTGTCGTTCACCAAGGCGCGCGAGGAGGCGATCGGGCGGATTCTTCTGCTCGATGGCTTTGTTCTCGTAAGTCTTATGGCTTGGGTATTCGTCAGGATATCTGGGCTGTGGGTCAACGTACTGGTGGCGCGGTGGTTCAACCGCCGCTACTGCCTAGTACGGCGGCAAAGCGTCGAGTCGCTTATGCCGCAAGAGCGGGATAACCCGCCGACATCCGCTCCTGCAGAGCAGCCGAAGAAGCTGCCACAAGCACCGCAACTTCAAAAGCCCCCTCACTAGGGGGCTTTCTCTTTTTCCTATAAACCCCGACGCACAAAGTGGTCGGGGTCCCGACCAAGGTGTCGGGATAAAAAAGCCCCGCTCATGCAGCGGGGCTTGGGTCGAGCGTCACATGGTCGCGCTGTTGTCGGCGCTTGGCGATACCGATCGCTTGGTCGAGCGACTCGATCGTCCGGTCCGATTCGCGGTACATCTTGCGCTTGGTGCACCAGTATCCCTGCAAGTAAGCGACCTTCTGTTGCACGCTTGCTTGGGTGAGCTTCAACACCAAGTTTAATTTGCCCCAAGGAGAGACTCCGTGGCGCGCATCGTGCGCTCCAGAGTCCCAATAGTGCGCCGTGTGCCCGATTGGCCACGGGGCGTTGCTCTTGCAGTCTGGGTCGTGCTCGTATTTGTTGACCCAACTTGCACCACAGCAAGGGCACACGCCCTGCTGACAAAGTTTCGTCACTGGGTCTTTCATCACTCTCCCCTTCGGTTATCTTCTGCCCAGAGAGTAACAAATAAGTCAAAAAATAAAAAGCCCCGCAGTTGTCGACTGACGACTGCGGGGCTGGCATTACTTCTGACGCTGGACCTCGCTTGGGTGCGAAGGAATGATGTCCTGAGCCTTCGGCCGCGAACGCGGCACTGGCACGATCGTGCGGACATCTCGCTCGAGCTTCGAGTTGAGCTGTTCGATCTTGGTGAGGAGTTCCTCCATGCGCGTCATACCTTGGCGCAGAGTCTCCATCGCCTTGTCCATCTCCTTCAGGTCGGTGCAGGCCTCCTGGAGATTGGTGTCGGCACGATCTTCGGCGGTCGGGTTGGTGCAGAAAGTCGGCAGTTCCGCCGCGTAGGCAGGAGTGGCCAACATAGCTGTGGCACAAAGCGCCGCAACAAAGAAGAGCCTCTTCATAGGTCACCTTTGGTTAGGGTTGAGAACGGGTACCAAACGGAATATAGCAAGAAAGCCCTATCTCCGCCAGAAGGCTAAGAGATCAGGGCTTTACATGTGTATTAAATCTAGTGGAGCGAAAGAGGTTGGCAGGAGGCTTCGCAAGTGCGACGGCACGAGACTTGAGGAAATTTTTAGCAAAAAATTATCCGTACTCCTGCCGACCTGCTTTCGCGGAACCCTTACTCGCCCGACATCTTGATAGCGGGGTCCTCCCCTTCGCCATTCCAGTCTTGCTGCGCCTCGGTTGTTTCGATACTGGTGTCGGCATCGATGCGGCCTTCTTTGCCACCACCATTGCCCGACTTGCCCCCAAAGCCGGGGATATAGCGCCCGACGCCGCCGCGAAAGCCGATGAGGAAGTTGCGTGGGTCTTCGCACATATCGATAAACTCGTCGGCCGCGTCGCGCAGCTGGCCAGAAGATGATTTGCCGAAGGCGATGACCTCGACTTGGCAGCCGTGTGCGTACTTGAGGTACTCTACGACCGGCACAAAGTCGCCGTCGCCGGTGGCGATGATGATAGTGTCGAGCTTTTGCGCCATAGCCACCAAGTCGATGACGGTGCCGAGGTCCCAGTCGGCCTTCTTGGCGCCGCCCGCAAAGACGCGGATGTCTTTGACCTTAGTTTCGATACCAAGCTTGTTGAGTGCGTCGAAGAAGCCCTTCTCCTCCTCGCTCTCGGTGCGGATAACGTAGGCGATGGCGCGGATAAGTTGGCGCCCCGCTACGGCCTCTTTGACCACTTGGCCAAAGTTGACCTTGGCCTTGTAGAGGTTTTTTGCGCTGTGATAAAGGTTTTGCGTGTCTATAAAAATGCCGACACGCTGGCTTTTGTGTTTGATGATTGCCATATAACAAAAATAAATTAAACGAACTGCTATTAAAAATAGAACACTGCGTATGTGCTGACGATGAACCTACAAAACAAAAAAGGCCTTTCTATATAGTACTACCGTTTGGCAATACAAAATCTTTCACTTGCACCAAAAAAGTGCAAAACTCTTACTTCTTCAAATTGAGCTTCTTGACCAGAGCGTTGTAACGCTTCTTGTCCTTGCCCTCGAGGTACTTCAAATGGGTGCGGCGGTCGGCTACCATCTGCAAAAGGCCGCGGCGGCTGTGCTTGTCCTTCAGGTGTTTCTTCAAATGCGAGGCAAGCTCGTCTATTTGCTTAGACAAAAGTGCGACCTGGACCTCCGGAGAGCCAGTGTCGGTGGCATGAACAGCCACTTCCTTCATAGTTTTAGTCTTTTTCTGCTTCGTCAGCATAAGCATATAGTATCACACCCCCTCATTTTGCGCAAGCCCCCACCCTGTGGTGTAACTGTTGTAAAGAAAAGCGGCCCGAGTTCATCGGGCCGCCGCTGATTGTCCCTGCGCCCTTAATATTTGGGGCTTTTTTGTGCAGTAGAAGGTGTGATTTCCGTAGATAGCCACTTGTCGCAGCTTCTTGCGGAACCACTTGTTCGGCTTTTTGCCGACACCCTTGTTGTCGGTGCGTTTGTAATGAGTGACGCACCGATTTGCCTCGGGCCAAGTATGCTCGAACTTCCCTGCCAACAA
The DNA here is from genome assembly GCA_943355135.1 of Candidatus Nomurabacteria bacterium. Lineage (GTDB taxonomy): Bacteria > Patescibacteriota > Minisyncoccia > Phycocordibacterales > SBAW01 > GWA1-54-10. Next base: position 35,048 of record CALREG010000001.1, read on the forward strand.
CGTGTCGGCGAGACTGAGCATAAATTCCCAGCGGCCCGCTGCTTTTGGCAGCGTGTCGGGAGCAAGCTCCCTCGTCCAAGAGAACTGGTTTTGCTGGTACACAACCTCGCAAATGGTGTTGCGATAGCTGTGCTTCCTGCCCAGTTCCACCCGCCGAAGGACTACGCGGGTGATGGCCTCGAGCTCCTCGCGCGCTCCTACGCGCAGATGCGAGTTGCCGAGGGTCTCGAGCGCCATATTGCGCGCGAGGCACTCGCGGTCGGTGTAGACCGTCGAGGTAGAGACCGGCGCTTTCTCGGCCGATTTGGGTACGGACGTCTGCCGCACCAGATGTGGCCAGATCATCGCTGCAAGAGCGAGGAGCAGGCCGACGAGCAGTACTGGTCTGAGGCGCATCGGCCCCTCCTTTCATTGTTGGAATTGTGAAGAACTAGACTGTACATTATATACTAAGATTTCCATCTTGTCAAGAATTGTATAGGCAAAGAAAAAGCCCCGCAGTCCGAAATACGGACTGCGGGGCGGTGGTTAGGCAACTTTTTGCATAGGCGAGTGTGGTTCGTGAGCCCACGCGGCCAACGAAAACACCATCTGGAAGACAAGACACCATGCAGCCACTTCGTTTGGCGGCACCCGTGTTGCCTCGATGAGATAGAGATACGCTCCAAAGGCCGCTGGTGTAGGCGCCAAGGCTGGCAAATTGAAGAGCAGCCCACTCGGCTCGCGGCTTGCGAGTGCGGCACCAACCCACCAGAAGCCGATTGCGGCGACTCCAAGCAGAACGGCGAAGCCGATCGAGACGATGCCTGTCGCGTAGTGGAAGACCACTGGAGCGAAAAAGCCGCACACGGTCGCGAGGCACAGCCACAAAACCGAGCCCAATACATCCTCCTCGTCCCCCATTGCATCGGGGTTGGCAGTGACCATCGAGACGCCGATGAGCACCGGCACGATCCCGCTGAGCCACATCCAGAGGGTGAAGCCGATGATGCCGCGCGACACGCCCTCGAACACCAGCAACATCGCAAACTGAGCTGCGAGCACCCATCCGTAGGGCACCATCCAACCCGTGGTCAGCACGGTAGTCAGCTTTCGAAACATGACCCACCTCTATATATAGAACTTGTCCGGATGCGCCGGAACCCGCTAAACACAAAGTACCACTACCTACTTTGCGTGTCTATCGTGGTAAAATATTGTGCGACGTATGGCAACTACTGAACTCTCAAAACTCAAAACCGAATTTCTAGAATATCTAGAGATAGAAAAGGGCCGCTCGGTTAAGACGGTGGAGAATTATGACCGCTACCTCACGCGCTACCTCGCTTTTTCTAAAGTCTCCTCCCCTGCCAAGCTTACTGAACAGTCGGTACGCGAGTTTCGCATACATCTAAACCGACAGGCGGGTACGAGTGGCACGATGAAGCACAAGACGCAGAACTACTACATGATTTCTCTGCGGGCGTTTCTCAAATTTCTGCGCAAGCGCGGGATAGAAAGTTTAAACCCCGAAAGAATTGAACTCGCCAAGGTTGGTCAGCGCGATTTGGATTTGATTACTGCCGACGAACTCAATCGGCTCATCAATGGGCCAAAAAATGACCCTTCGGTTGCAGGCTTGCGCGATAGGGCAATTTTGGAATTATTTTTCTCCACCGGCTTGCGCGTCTCGGAACTCTGCGCGCTCAATCGCGACATCGACCTCTCGCGTGATGAGTTCAGTGTGCGTGGCAAAGGCGAGAAGGTGCGCGTGGTCTTCCTCTCCCCTGCCGCCAAGGCCGCTATCAAAGCCTATGAGGCGAAGCGTGGCGATGTAGACGAAGCGCTGTTTATACAAATGGGCCGCGCCTCAAAAAACGCGAATGACCTCCGGTTGACCCCTCGTTCTATAGAAAGAATCGTCAAAGGTTATGCGATTAAGGCCGGCATCACCCGCAAAGTTACGCCGCACGTTATCCGCCACAGCTTTGCCACCGATTTGCTAGAGAACGGTGCCGATCTCCGCTCGGTGCAAGCATTGCTCGGCCATGCCAACATCGCCACGACACAGGTCTATACCCACATAACCGACAAACATCTGCGCGAGGTGCATAAAAAATTTCATGGACAACGGAGAAAATAAATTTAAGTTGTGGATTAAACGTCTCGGCGTTTTTGGATTTCTATTCTTTTTTATAAAAGGCTTGCTGTGGCTAATAGTCCCCGCTCTGCTCATTTGGTTTGGTACAATGCGCCCATGAAGCTCATCAGCTGGAACGTCAACGGAATACGTGCGGTGGTTAAGAAGGGTGACTTCCAAGCTTTTATGAAAGCGCAGAAGCCTGATGTTCTTTGCCTGCAAGAAACGAAGGCCGAGCGCGGGCAGGCAGAAGTTGATTTGAAAGAGTACGAAGAATATTGGAATAGTGCCGAAAAAAAGGGATACTCAGGCACCGCGATTTTTGTAAAAAAAGATATCGAGGTACTGGGCGAAGAGTACGGCCTGCCCGAAGATCTGTGCAAGAAATATAAACTGCACGAAGACGATTATGGCGATCCAAACAAAGAGGGGCGCGTGGTGACGCTCGAGCTCGACGATTTTTTTGTGGTCACGAGCTACACCCCTAACTCAAAAGATGACCTGAGCCGATTGAAGCTCCGCCACAAGCAGTGGGACCCTGCGTTTTTGGAATATATGAAACGTTTGGAGAAGGAGAAGCCAGTTTTGTTTTGTGGCGACCTCAACGTGGCGCACACTCCTGATGACTTGGCCAACCCCAAGCCTAACGTGGGCGAACACGGCTTTACCGATGAGGAGCGCGAGGGTATTAGCCACATGATTAACGCCGGCTTCGTAGACTCCTTCCGCCACTTTGTACCTAAAGGCAACGGTCACTACACGTGGTGGACGCACTGGGCCAACGCTCGCGCGCGCAACGTCGGCTGGCGCATCGACTACTGGTTTGTATCCAAAAAACTCCTCCCCCGCCTCAAAAAAGCGTACATTCTGCCCGACGTAATGGGCTCCGACCACTGCCCCGTAGTTATTGAGTTGAAATAAAAAATCAAATTTTGGGTACGAGTAAGCCCCGCTGTTTTAGGAGTATGTTAGCGGGGCTTGGGTGCAATTATCTAAATCTATTTCTCACACAAGCGGTGTGGCCTTCTTTATAAATTGGTTGTATAAGTTTGGGACCTTACCGCCAAGCTTTAAGAAGTGAAGTTAGAAGATTGCACTGGTGCAGCTGCAATGCACATGTAAAGAACTTCTCAACGGTACGCCTATAAATTAATACAGGGTAGAAATTAATCTGCGGCGAACTCAACGAGTGATCCGCTATTGATACTACTCCTATCAAGGACAGTGTAAAGGACAGTTATCCACACCATATGTCCTTTATGGTTGTCTAGTCTACAAAATACTTCTTTTGTATGTCCTTTATCTCTGCCTCCTCGGCGGCTTCTTTGGTATCCTTTGCCTCCTCTCCTATTTTGCGGAGCTCTTTGTCGCTCAAACTAAGCAACTCCCCTGCCCTACCCTCTAGATATTCAGCCGTGTTCTTGGTCGGATCTTCCAGTACTTCCTCCAATAAGGCATGGAGCGTCCAGCCGATGCGAGGTCCCGGCTTCTCCCCCAACTCGATTATCTTACGACCATCAATTTTGAGCATTCCAACCGAAATGGGGTCGCGCATAGCCTGCTCTATCATGGCCTGATACTTGCGCAGGCGGAACGGTTGCTCCTTGGGTCGCCCTGTCCCTATCCGGTCGCATATACGAAGGTTTATGAGGTCCCAGATGTGTTCCTTGCCCACATTGGCAACTATGCGGCGTACCGCAGACAGCGTCACCTTCTCCGGGTCACTAAAAAACATGTGCCAGCGCACCAGGGAGGTCGCTTTGTCTATCGTTTCACGTGGAAACTTGAGGTTTTCGAGTATTTTCTTTGTCATCCGTGCCCCAACAACATCGTGTCCATGAAAGGTCCAATCCTTTTTTTCATCCGACCAGCGGCGGCTCTTAGGTTTGCCCACATCATGAAACAGGGCCGAAAGCCGGACTATAAAGCTCCAGTCTTTGTCGGCGGCATGCTGTAGAGAGCGTATGTTGTGCTCGAATACATCAAAGCTGTGCGCCTGATTTTGGGCAATTCCCATCCCTGTTTCTATCTCGGGGGCTATATACTGCAAAATACCTATTTTTTGGCTCAAAATAAGGGCTTTCATGGGCTGGGAGGAGTTTAAAATCCGCACAAACTCATCACGTATACGCTCTTTTGAGATCTTCTCTAGCTGGGAGGCGCATTCTTCTACCGCTGCTTCGGTTTTAGGCTCGATAGTGAAGTCTAGTTCGGCAGAAAGGCGCACCGCGCGCATAATCCGGAGCGCGTCTTCCTCAAAACGTTCCTTCGGCTCCCCTACTGCCCGTATCCAGCGGGTACCCATGTCCTTTATGCCATCATACGGATCGAGTAGCTGTCCTTTAGTGGCGCTATAGGCCAACGCGTTGATAGTAAAGTCGCGGCGCTTGAGGTCGTCCTCTATGTTTTGACTAAACTGGACGCTGTCGGGGCGTCGGGCATCGCTATACTTCCCTTCCAAGCGGTATGGGGTCACCTCGACGACCTTTAGGCGCTCGTCGGTGGCGTCATCATTGACCACCCCCACGGTGCCGAACTCATTGGTGTAGTAGGTGTGCTCAAAAGTAGCCTGAATTTGCTCCGGAGTGGCGTTGGTGGTCACGTCCCAGTCTTTTGGGCTGCGCCCAAGCAAGAGATCGCGTACACACCCCCCTACTATCCACGCCTCGTAGCCGGCTTTTTCTAGACCTGTGGTGACCCGCACTACCTCGGGAGGTATCTGACTGGGGCTGATCTGCATGATGTTTGTTTGGTGCGGATAGGGAGAATCGAACTCCCGTCTCAACCTTGGCAAGGTCGTGTTCTACCACTAAACCATATCCGCTTTTATGTTTTTAAATGTGCCCCGCCTGCCGGCGGGCAGGTTCGTGAGTGAATATAACATGCATCCGCACTAAAGTTTAGTGTGGACTATGGGGAATGTCTGCTACGATAAACCCAGCCTATCCTATAGGCTCATGCGTCTGTGGTGAAATGGATATCATCGCTGCCTTCGAAGCAGTTGTTGGGGGTTCGAGTTCCTCCAGACGCACATGACACAACGGATGCTCAAAGACATCCATACTGGGGATATTGAAAACCTCCAAAACAAAGGGTTTTCAGCGACTTCTGTGGATAAAACTGGGGATATGTGCATTAAAGGACACAAAAAGGTCTGTCCTTCATGCCCTTTTCATATAAAACACCCAAAAGTGTTTCATATGTAACGTTCCACGTGAACCCCATGAGATGGCGGCTTCGCCTATCTCACGGGGTGAACCCACTATGACAAAGACTCCAAAAAGGAAAACTGGCGATATTGGCGAAGAGGTAGTCTGCCAATACCTAGAAAGAAAGGGATTTCGGGTATTGGAGCGTAATTATCTGCGGAAATGGGGTGAGATAGATATTATTGCCGAAAAAGGGGATTTGATTAGTTTTGTCGAGGTAAAGACTGTTACACGTGCAACAGGGCTCCGGCCAGAGGAAAATATGCACCCCGCAAAGCTCAAAAGACTCCATCGGGCGATCCAAACTTACTTGTTGGATAGAAAGGTGCCGGAAGAGAGACCTTGGAGGGTCGACTTAGCTTGTGTTTATTTGGACTTTTCGACTAGAAAGGCTACAGTAGAGGTTATAGAGAACGTAATACTCTAAAGGACACTAAAAGACACGGGGCGTAGTATACTGGTAGTACAACTGCTTTGGGAGCAGTTAGACCGAGTTCGATTCTCGGCGCCCCGACCAACGAAATGGAGATAGACCGAACCCA
>CALREG010000002.1 GCA_943355135.1 Candidatus Nomurabacteria bacterium
CTCCCAGCTTTTGTGTAAACTTTCTTTAATCCCAGCCCCTTCAATAATCTCAAAGCGCGCCATAGACAACCTGATTGCGACAATGATTCCCGGAACAACAAGTAGGATGATGCCGCCCAGCACCGCAAGACCCGTAAGTATCGAGCTGCCGATGTACGGCCACAGTAATTTTGTCGGTGGTATGATGTCGCGATAGTGTGTTGGCTTGCCCTGCACCAAATGCAGCGTGATGAGCGTTGCGCCTATGCCAAGTACCGTAACAAGTGCGTATAACACTACCGCAGCGACAAAACCCAACGCGGTGCCATCAAGCACTTTTTCTACTATCGATCGCGCTACCTCAAGCGCGAGCAGTGTGAGCACTACTTTAAACACCAACGCACTGTGCGTGCGCGTAATGTGCCAACCAAACTTCAACACTTCTTTTATAGAAAATATGTGTGTCATGGGTTGAATTATATCATTTTTAGCTTTTGAATGGAGCCAAGTATTTGCCGTCTTAGATCGGTACCTGAGCGCACCTTAACTCTCAGAGTTCCATAGTGGACTGACTCATTACCATACACTCTTTTATGAGCAGTTTTTATGAGGCTTGTTTTCGTAAATTGATTTAGGGGTACCCTTGTAAGACGACTCCAGTAACGCTCCACTTCTACAACCCTAGAGAGATGCGATCCGTTTATACTTACGCGCAAAATAAGCTTATCGGGAGAAACTTTATACACACGCCAAAGCCACTCTATAAAAAAGCGGATCATGACTGGATCACTGTTCGTAAAGCCTAACTCTTGACTCAGTCCTTTGTATCCTTCTCCCCAATACAATGCCAAGCCAGCAATAAACAAATCCCTTCTAGAAAGTTTACCAACGGCCGTCATTCCTAGTTTTCCTAAACGCTTTTCTTTTTGAACACGATCTGTATGTTTTTGCCGCGACGCCGCTCGTAAGGCTGCCAATGTGTTTGGATGAGTAACAGGTAGTTGCATACTATATTGATAGTATAAAAAACTCCTGTGCTTGCGCAAGAATAACCTTGTGGATATACTCTTGGGAGCGGGGTGGAGCAGTAGTAGCTCGTCAGGCTCAATTGGGCTCACTCAGCAGGAACGCTAAGTGGAATATCTGTCAAAGTCGGTGAAATCTCACTCGCTAGCGCGAACTGACAATACCGAGCCAAGCCTCTTAGAGAGGAAGGTGTAGAGACTAGACGGCAGATTCCCTATCTCTGCTCTGCAGAAAGGGAAAAGGTATAGTCCAGACCACAAATCCATTAATTAGTGGAACAGCGAAAGCTGTAGCGGTATGCATAACCTGAAGGTCGCAGGTGCAATTCCTGCCCCCGCAACACGAAATGAAAGAATCCCGCACAAGGCGGGATTCTTTCGTGCAGGAATTGCACTACTCTTGTTTAAAGCCGGGGAAGTCGGCACAAGAATTTGCGTCCTCGGAAGCCTCCGAAAATGTACCCCTACCACCCATGCTATCCAAGCAATAGTAGTTGTTGGTCTTAAGCGGTGAGACAAACATGTATTTAGTTTGAGAAGCGTAGCAGCCAAAGCGTGACGAGTCGCCTGTTGAAGCCTCCGCGGCAAGGCCTAACTCCTGCACTACTGTTTGATTTTGACAAATACCGGAGTAGTCCGAGCCCATATCTTCCACCACGATAGTTGCGGCTTTTACATGGTTGATAATCGCTTCATTTTCCTGCACCAATCCCCGAGCACCATCGAGAGACACTAGAGTAAGGGCGCCAAAAAACACCACTCCTATAAGGACCGCGGTAACAACAATACCGATGAGTAGCTTTACCCACCATGGCCACTTGGCTTTAGGTTGCACCGTTGAGGCAGGAGGTTGATTATTAGAAAGTGGAGATTGCGGCGCACCTGGAACAATATTTGGAGGCATATAAAAATGGTTACCTTTATAAATATGCTGAAAGTGTACCACACGATGAAAGCACGATTTAAATAGCGCCTAATTCTTCAAACACGCGTTTGTAGTAGTCTATTGCCGTTCGTGTATCGCGTTCGGTCAGCGCGTAGGATTCGCCGCCGTGGGCGATTTCGTTGCGCACTTTGTGCGCCTTCCACGCCAAATCGAGCGTCGTCATTTGTATCGGATTGGCCATCTTCAGCTGCTCCCCCACTCCCGCACCCGCATATCCTTGAGTCTTCAGTACATCTGAAAGCATGATGTCGGCCTCGAGTATCGCGCGGCGCCAGTCGCTCTGGTTGCCAGACGACGCAAGTTTGACGATATGCTCCCAGCGTTCATTTTTGCCGGTGGACTCCACCTCTGCATCATGATGTTCATGCACATGTGCCTCCATTGTATGAAAGCCCGCGTGTTCAGTCTGGAGAAGCCGTATCTGCGCGTACACCGCGAGTATAAGAAATACGAGCGACGCAAACATGCCCAATATAAAAATATAGGTCACCAGCGTGCCTGCAAATGCGGGGATACTAAAAGACGCGCTGTGTACGCTGAGCGCTACGTCTTGAAGCTTCACGAGGAAGTACTCGAGATTGAGATAATCGACGCTATTGTGCATTACCTCTTATTGTAGCTCACGTCCGACACTAAAGAGTGTAGGCTCGTCCCCATGCGCAACAGTAAGTTGGATACCAACGGGCAGCTCCTTTCCATCGCGCGCCACGGTGCCCATCGGTACCGACAGTGCCGGATTGCCGGTCAGATTGGCCGTAACCGTAAAGATATCGAGCAAGTACATAGCCAGCGGGTCGGATTTCTCTCCTAGGGTAAATGCAGGCGATGGTGTGGTCGGAGTAACTATTGCATCTACCTCTTGGAGCGCGCGTGCACACTCTTCTGCAAGTACTTTGCGTGCAGCAATTGCCTTGCCATAGTAAGCGTCGTAATAGCCAGCGGAGAGCACGTAGGTCCCGAGCATAATCCGGCGGCGCACCTCTGGACCAAAACCCTCTTTGCGCGAGTGCGCGTAGTCATCAATGAGCGAGTCGCCTTTGAGTGACAGTCCGTAGCGCACTCCGTCAAAGCGCGCAAGGTTGCTTGAGGCCTCTGCGGGCATGATGATGTAGTAGAGCGCAAGTGCGAGAGGAGCAGAAGGCAATTCTATATCAACGAGCGCGTACCCGGCGGACTCCAACTTTTTGAGCGCTGCTTCAAAATGTTCCAACACATCTTGCTCTATACCCTCTTTGAGCAGGTGGCGTGGCACACCTATCTTCTTTTTTGCAACGCGTGCAGGATAAGTGGCAGCATCTATAGAAGTACTGTCCAGCGAATCTTTGCCGCGGATTGTTTCAAATATAAGTTGCGCGTCTTCTACCGTTTTTGCCAAAGGGCCTATCTGGTCGAGCGAGGAACCCATGGCCATAAGCCCCGAGCGCGACACCGCGCCATACGTGGGCTTCATCCCTACAATGCCGCAGAAAGCGGCCGGCTCCCGCACCGAGCCTCCGGTGTCGCTCCCCAACGCACCGAGCGCCAAGTGTCCTGCAACCGCCGCAGCAGATCCGCCAGAAGAGCCGCCGGTCACGCGCGAAGGATCGTGCGGATTTTTTGCGGCGCCGAAGGCCGAGTTTTCATTGCTGCCACCCATCGCAAACTCATCCATGTTGGCGCGGCCAATAAATACCGCTCCAGCAATTTTAAGTTTTTGTATGGCGGTTGCGTCATAGCTGGCGACATAATTCTCAAGCATCTTACTTGCCGCAGACACCTTGCGCCCTTCTATTAAAATATTGTCCTTGATTGCCAGAGGAATGCCGAGCAAGGGGTGGCTCTCTCCTGCGGCTCTTCGCTCATCGCATACGCGCGCTTGCTCGCGCGCATCAGCAAATACTTCCAAAAAAGTATTAAGTGAAGGATTTTTCTTTTCAATCTCTGAGAGGCACGCTTCCGTAAGTTGCACCGAGGTAATTTCGCCCGCGGCGAGCTTTTTAGATGCTTCTACTATAGTGAGCTCATTGAGGTTACTCATCTTTTTGAATTATTTTGCGCACAACATTGTGGTCGCCCACGCGCGTAGGGAATGCGCTTCGAAGCACCTCTTCTTTGTCCGCCATCAAATCGCCTCCTGCTCGCGGCGTGTCTGCACGCATGATATTACGCACCAAAGCTGGAGGTAATTCCTCCGCCGTAGTGGAGGTATTTCCTCCGGCAACGACAGACACCTGCCCCACATACGCCAAAATACTGGAAATATCCTTCTGTAAGGATTCAACCTCTGCCTCCTCTACCTTCAGCCGAGCCAACTCAGCCAGCTTTAAAACCTCTTCGCGCGAAATCATGGGGTTTATAGTACCCTACCCGACTAGCTTTAGAAACTCCTCTTCAGAAAGCACCACGACACCGAGCTCGCGGGCTTTATCGAGCTTAGAGCCAGCTTCCTCCCCTGCCACCACATAATCGGTTTTTTTTGATACTGACGAAGAGACGCTACCGCCAAGTTGGCGGATTTTTTCTTTGGCTTCATCGCGGCCCAAGCTCGCCATGCTGCCGGTGAGTACAAATGTTTTGCCCGACAAGGGCAGAATATCAAGGTTGAACCTTGATATTTTTTCGGAGTGGATGGTGAGGACTTTTTTGAGGCGCTTTATGAGTTCTTTGTTTTCTTTTTCGGCAAACCATTCTACTAGTGCCTTTGCTACAATGGGGCCAATACCATCTATAGCAGTCAGCGTCTCTTCATCTGCGACAGCCAGATCATCTATCGTTTTAAAATTCCCTGCGAGCAGTATTGCTGTCTCTTCGCCCACATGTGGCAGTGACAGCCCTGCAAGCAATCGCGAGAAGGGCACGCTCTTTGCTACTTTTTGTATAGCGTCAACCAACTTTTTTGCCGACACTTCCGCAAAGCCCTCAAGCTCCAAAACGTCGCCCTCACGCAGGGTAAAGAAGTCATCAAAGTGTGCGACCAGCCCCTCTTCAAGCAAGGCATCCACCGTACTTATCCCAAGCCCCTCAATATTAAGCGCACCACGCGATGCAAAGTGCCGCAGTTTGCGCCGTACTACTGCAAAAGAATTCTTAGCAACACAGCGCCACGCCGCTTGGCCAGGGATGCGCTCTATTGAACCGTCCTCTCCGCACTCTGCCACTCGCTTCGGCCAGCGGTACGGTTTGCTGCTCTTGGGGCGCAGCTCAGTCAGCACGCGGACAATATCGGGGATTACATCGCCCGCCTTTTGTAGAATGACCGTGTCCCCCACCCGCACATCAAGTCGCTTAATCTCGTCTTCGTTATGTAAGGTCGCGCGACTAACCGTAGAGCCCGCGACCAAGACCGGCCGCAGATGCGCCACTGGCGTGAGCGCGCCGGTACGGCCTACCTGCAAGGCAATGTCCTCGACTACTGTGGTAACCTGCTCAGCCGGAAATTTAAATGCAATGGCAAAACGCGGCGCTTTGCCCGTGTAACCCAAGCGCTCTTGCAAATCGTGTTCATTGACCTTAATGACCACACCGTCTATCCAGTAGCCCTCGGCTTTAGATTTTTTTTGCCATTTCTTCCAGTAGGCAACAATTTCTTCCACTGAGCCAGCAAGTTCAAAATGCGAATTTACTTTAAATCCTAAGCCGCGCAAATACTGCAGCTCCTCGTACTGCGTTTTAGGCGATGCTTCAGACGTCTGCGCAACGTCGTATATAAAAACATCTAGTTTGCGCGCCGCGGCAACTTTGGGGTCGAGCTGCCTGATAGAGCCTGCGGCAGCGTTGCGCGGGTTTGCAAAAAGCGGCTCGTCTGCTTTCTGACGTCCTTTATTTATTTCTTTGAGCATCCGCTCGCTGAGCCAAATCTCTCCTTCAACAATCACATCCACGGGACGCTCGAGCATCAGTGGCACCGACTCTATCGTGCGCACATTGTGCGTGACATCCTCACCCACGATGCCGTCGCCACGTGTAGCGGCTGTCTTGAGCACCCCTCCTTCATAGGTCAACACTACTTTAAGTCCATCTATTTTTAACTCGAGCGTGTAGGTAGGTTGTATGCCATCCAACATTCTGCGAACCCGTGCATCAAAGTCGTGTATATCCTGCTCGCTGAACGCATCGTTGAAGGACCACTGCGCAATCTGATGCGTGACTTTTTTAAAACCCGGCAAGGGTTTGCCCGCAACCCGCTGGGTCGGAGAGTCCGCTGTAACAAGCGATGGATGCTCCTTTTCTATCTCTACCAGCTCCTGCTTAAGCGCATCAAGAGCCTCGGGCGATATGTCTTCGCGATCGTATACATGATAGGCCGTACGGTACTTGTGCACCGCGCCTTTAAGTTTGATGTATCTATCACGGACTTCTTTTGGGGGCATGGAACTAGTGTATCTTTTTGAGCGACCCGCCACTAGCCCCCAGCTAGCCCTAGTAGTTTACTTGGAGTTTGCGTTCAAGCCGTATCAGCCCGCCAGTGGCACCGGTGTTGTATCCGCTGGCGGTAATAGTAGTAACCGTCGGCGTACCTCGTTTTGCCACCGTCACATCCGCATAATACAACTGCGGCAGAAAGGTAACTCTAAACGTGGTCGTGGCCGCGTTTGTATTGGAGGTGATACTGCGGTTTCCAGATGCCGTTATGTCAATTTCGTTGCAACGAAATTCTGAGTTGTCCGGTGGAGGAAACACCACCCCGATAGTATTTGACGAAGTAGCAAACGCACTTCCCGCCTGACACATGCCGCCAGCTGTGCATTTAAAATCCCAATACAATGCGCACTCAGCTCCAGTGTCCGCCGCGTAGATAGCATATTGCGACTGCAAGGTGGTGCCAGCCAAGTCCAATTCCCGCACCGTAAGGTCGTAAATTGCGACCCCTATAGCAAGCGCCAGGCCGCTAACCAGCATCGCAAAAAATATGGTAAATCCTCTGTTAGATGTTATTGCCATAAATATATATTTTCGCGCATGGTGATAGGCACGCGGGTCACACCGGCAATATCGCTCCAGGAAACCGTGACGGTCACAACCGCTTCGTCGGGAGTGGTATTGGTTATTTTGACCGTACGTACAAAGCGCGCAGTAGTCGGCGCCAGCGTAGTTGATTCGGACCGGCCATCAAGATAGGTAAATTGCTTGGCCATTTTGTCGTAATACAGTACGGGACATCCGGCAACATCACAGACTGTTGCCTGCGTAGGATGTAACCCGAGCGAGTCGAAGTGGCACCCGCTTGCACTAAAACACACTCCTGCCCAAGCACTCCCATCCCAGAGCCCAAGTTCAGCCAACCACAAATCGACCGTACAGGTGTCAGAGGACGCGAGACAATTGGAGTCGCGCAAAAAACGAATCTGCTCGATAGCATCTTGTGCCAAGTAAAATGCGGTGATCTGATTTTTAGCCACTAAGGTGGTCGTAAGACCTTTTGAGGCAATCGTAAGCGGGCCCACGATAGCGGTAGAAAGTAGGAGCACCGCAATGAGCGTCTCCATCAGGGTAAATCCGCTGTTTGTCATTTTTTTATTGATCATACAAGCGCTGTGTGACTGTCGTTTGAATGGTAGAGCTTGATACTTGCGTGCCGCTTACGAGAACTGAAGCGTCTATCATCAGGGTCACCTTTGGTTGCTGTGTCGCTACCGTGGCTCCGGTCACATATATCGCCAACGTTTTGATTAAAACCTCCTCGGAGGTGATCGCAGCGAAGGTAACCCCATCTATTGAACGCAGAATGCTTGTGCCTGTAGTGGAGCAGGTTGAACCGTTGCCGAGACAGTAGTAGATGGTACGGTTGTCCGCAGAAAGAAAGGCTATTGATGTTGCGGGCGATGAGCAATCACGTGCAGCGGTCACGGGCGGCGATGTCTGAGTAATATCACAATGATATGCCTGCCCCGTACGAATAGCACGTGACATAGAGTCAACCGCGAAATTGAGATTGTTGATAACCGATTTAAGTGTCTGCGCTTTCCGGTCGCTCTCCGACATAGACAGCAGGGCGCCGAGCGCGATGGTCATTGAGATAGAAAAAATTGCCACCGACACCATCATTTCTACAAGAGTAAACCCCGTTAGAGAAGTAGTTCGTTTTTTACTATGCAGGTTAGATTTTTTCTCTAACGGGGTAAATCCGCGATTTTTCATATCAACAAGTGGCAAGCGCGGCAGGAGTATTAAGATTTGGTTTGCAGATAGCGATCTGTCCTGTGTCGGTGATTTTTATACTACGGGTGTCGGTATTTCCGTTTGAACCCAATACCACATACGCAGAATTGTATATGGGCGTACCGGTAGGGCTGCACAGCGTTGGCTGGACGCTGGTAGAAATGCAAGCCTCAGGGTTAGGCCGACGAAAGAATACTGTGAGCGTCATAGCATTATCACATACCGGGTCAGCAGAACCGATGCGGGTACACACTTGGTTGAGTTTGTAGCCCTGACCAAACGTAAACGGCGACGGAGGCTTTAGGTCTTCGGTACCATCAGCCGCACGCGTGCCGTCGTTGCCGGCACCGGAGGAGGGGTCATAAAACAAATAGTACTGATACGGTGCGGAATTCGGCGGAAATTGTATGCCGTATCCGTTACCAAAGGTGACCGAGCCTGCAGACACAAAGCCGCGTACCGAGGTGCCGTATACTTGCGCCTGTCGAACAGAGAGCGCCACACTGTACGTAAGGCTGCGCAAGAGTGTAGAGCTATTAAACTTTGCCTGCTGAAAGAGTGTAAACGCTGTAATGACGAGCATGATGGAGGACACAACCAAAAGCTCTATAAGCGTAAAACCTTCTTTGCCGGAAGACGAGCCGGATGAGAGCTTAGAGAAACAGCGCCGAAATATTTTGAAAAAAATCAACATTGAGAAAGTAAGCACACGCCGCTCCCGCGACCAGAAACGGGGCGAAGGGCACCTCACTCTTTATTGTATATCGCTTACTGAGCAGGAGGAGGACGATGCCCACAGACGCGCCTATCCAAAAAGCCAACACTACCGCCGTTAGTCCGGCTGTAAGCCCCAACAGCCACCCCACCCCAAGCCCGAGCGGCGCATCCCCCCACCCCATCCATGTACCCCTCGAGATGAGGGCGAGTAAAAAGAAAGGTAGAGCAGTGGCTGGTCCTGCAACAAATGCAACCATTGATGGTTCAACAAGGTATATCTGTACTAGTGCAAGCCCCGAGAGCAGAAAGAGTGCTGACCATGGCAAAATCTGGTGCCTCAGGTCGTAGACAGCCAAAAAAAGGAGCACAAACCAACTACACAGAGCTAGTGCGGAATAAAGAGAGATGCCGAGTTCGAGATATATACCGACCGCAAGTACGGTGCCGAGCAGCTCAACTAGCGGATACTGCCATGACACTTTACTGTGGCAGTAACGGCACTTCCCCCGCAAAAAAAGATACGACAGTATGGGTACCAGATCGATTGCGGAGAGCGTGTGGCCGCATTGCATGCAGGAAGAGCGTCCGCGCAACACACTGCGACCCGTATTGTAGCGAAACAAGAGTGCATTAAGAAAGCTGCCGAGTATGGCGCCCAAAAACGCGGCGGCGAATATCGGCAGATACTCCATTACGGCGTCAGATCGTAACAGTTGGTTTCGGTTACCGCTGTGGTACCAACACAACTTGGAGCGGTGCCGTCAAAATTTGCGGTTGGAGAGAGGCCATTGCTACAACTAAGGTAGGTGGCACCATACGGGACCGAGAGGTTAGCGCTAGCATCTACGTCTTGTGTGGCAAGCGCGGTGTTGGTCGTATCTTCAAAGGCAGCGCCGAGGTGATAGAGAATAGGGAGATTGGTCGTGTTACATAGTCCGCTTCCTGCTGTAGTGTACGCATTATAGCGATAGCATCCGATGTTGGCTGCGGCGTTTGCCGCAGAGGTCGCACACTCAGCCCCTGTGCCAGTTGCTTTTGGATCACGCGGCACCACCGGCAAGTAAGTCGGTGAAAGCCCGCTGTCAGGCGCAGCTCCTGCTGGTGCATAGATATTTTTAGGATACATACCGTTGTCGTTGTAGTAGAGCGACAGCGCCAATTGGATAGTTTTTAAGTCGGCCACCCGTTTTGAATCGCGCGCTTTTTGTCTGGCGCTGCTTACCGAGACCATAATAATCCCCATCAACATGGAGATAATGGCGATGACCACCAAAAGCTCAATAAGAGTAAACCCAATACCGCCTGTACGTCGTTTCATAGGAGTAAGTATACCAACAAAAAATCCCCACTCTCTAGCAGAATGGGGATTTTAAGCTTCTAGGAGAGAAAAATTACGGACAAACTATGCCGCTTGCAGCGATGACCGCTGTGGTGCTGGTAGCCACCTTGCCGGTAGAATCGACGCACCATCCTTTGGTGGTGTCAGAGCGGAGCGGAGATGCGGCTGCCCATCCGATGGTATTGCCGTGGCAGGTAACCTTACCCGTAGTGCCGTACAAACCGACGTTAGCGAATGTCTTATCAAGACCTCCGGTAACTCCCGAGTTTGAAAGAGCCCCGTTGAGTGCATTAGTAACCGTAGTGTCGTTGCAGGCGTTGGTGTAATCGCCGTTGTTGCCGGCAAGCTCCATCTGCGTGCGGACCGTGCCCATGCTGGCCTGAATAGCTGCATCTGCGCCTTTGCTGCGTGCACTACCCAAAGAAACAAGCACGATAGCCGCCAAGATGCCGATGATGGCAATGACGACGAGGAGCTCGATGAGGGTGAAGCCTTTGTTGCTGTTTTTAATATTGGTTTTCTGCATAGATAATTCTAACTATTAATAACTAACACTAGTAAAATACGCCAGACGCTTTAATTCGCTAGGCTCCCCCATTATATCCACTCCTAGCCTTAGCGTTTCCTGCCCTGTGGATAAGCTCAGAAGAGCCCGACTCGACTACCCACTAGAGGCTAGAAGCGGAGTTGTAGATAGGTAGGAGCACCGCAGCAAGGAGGAAGCCGACACCAAGAGCCAGCGCCACAATGAGGATAGGCTCGATGAGGGACACGAGGGTATCTACCGCCGCGTTTACCTCGCGGTTATAAAACTTGGCCAAACGCTCCAAAATATGCCCCATTTCGCCAGTTTCCTCGCCTATTTGGATCATTTGGACGAAAATACCGGGGATAAGGCCGGGGCTGTGTTTGATGAGTGTTGCAGAAAAAGGCGAGCCACTTTTGACCGACTCTATTGCCTCGCGGATAATCCCCTCATAGATATCATCTTCAACCACGTTTGCAGTTATTTCGAGCGCCCGCACCGCCGATATGCCCGAGGAGAGCATGACGTTCATGTTGTCGGCAATGCGAGAGAGGTAGAGCTTTTGATACAAGCTCCCAACGTAGGGTATAGCAAACTTAAACTGCGACCACGCATGATTCCCCGCGGGGGTCTGTACGTAACGAAACATAAAAAATCCTCCCACAATGAGCGCAATGAGCAAGAAGATACCATAATCAACCAAAAAGTTGCTCAAGCCCAGAATAATCTGCGTAAATATAGGCAGCTCTTGGCCACTGTCGGCCAAAATGGCGCCTATTTTTGGAATAACAAAGGTCAACATGAGCGTCATAACGCCGAAGAAGGTCAGCGTAATGAAGGCTGGATAAATGAGGGCATTTTTAGCCTTGCTGCCCAGCTCGTATGAGCGGTCTATATAGTCGGCCAAGTACAAAAAGGTTTGGTCGAGCTTGCCCGACTCCTCGCCCGAGCGCACCATGTTGACATAAAAGTCGCTGAACACCTTCGGATGCTTCTCCAACGCTTTTGAGATAGAGCTGCCGCCCTGCAGGTCATCGCTGATTTCTACCAGCACCTGCCTGATGAACGGCTTTTCGGCCTGCTCGGCCAACAAGCGGAATACGCGCAGAGCGGATACTTGCGCTTCAAAGAGCGTCGCGATTTGGCGCGACAAAATCACCAAATCGCGCGCTGAAACTCCGCCAAACAGCGTAACACCTTGCAACTGCTCTAAAATGGACTTATTTCCCCCGCCGTTTATAGACGTGAGTGTCAGGCCTTTGCGCTGGAGAGCGGCAATAGCGGCATCTTGGCTTGCGGCACTGACCGAGCCGCTTTGCGCTTTGCCGGAAGAGTCGAGTGCTTCGTATTTAAATTCAGCCATAACAGATTATAGGAGGTGTTCCAGTGTTTTAGGAGAAATTGAGCGGGAGTAAGCCGATTCTATGGTAATTTCGCCGCTGCGCACCAAGTCGGCGAGACAGCGGTTCATATCTATCATGCCTTCGGCGGCGCCAGTTTCTATGAGCGTTTGTATCTCGTGGGTGCGCTTCTCACGGATCAGGTTTGAAACAGCAGTGTTGTTGAGCAAGAGCTCGTACGCAGGGATGAGCCCGCCCGAGACGCGCGGGATAAGCCGCTGACTAAATACACCCGCCAAAGACGATGCCAATTGGATGCGGATTTGGTCCTGTTGCGAGGGGGGGAATACGTCAATAATGCGGTCAATAGTCTGTACCGCGTTATTGGTGTGCAACGTAGAGAGTACCAAGTGGCCGGTCTCGGCGGCGGTGACCGCAGTGGCAATAGTCTCTGGCGTGCGCATCTCCCCTATCATAAGCACATCGACGTCTTGTCGAAACACCGACTGGAGCGCCACATAGAAGTCGGCGGTATCGATGCGTACCTCGCGCTGGTCAACGAGTGAGCGCTTATTTTCAAACAAATACTCTATTGGGTCTTCGATGGTTACTATGTGCTCGGAGCGCTCCTGATTTATCTTTTCAATCAGGGCCGCAAGCGTGGTCGTCTTGCCTTGTCCGACCGGCCCGACCACCAAAAAGAATCCCTGCTCTCTGGTGGCAAACTGCTCGATTACTGGAGGTAGGTGCAATTCGGAAATAGAGCGAATAGCGCGCGGAATAAGGCGGAGTGCTACTCCGACACGACCGCGCTGGAAGTAACCGTTGCCGCGGAAACGCGCTTCCTCTCCGAACGCGTAGGAAAAGTCGACTTCTTGGGTGTCAATGAAGCGTTTTTTGAGCGCCGGAGAGAGCATCACCTCAAGCATGCCCATCATATCTTCGGCAGTAAGAGCAGCTTCGGTCGACATAGGTGTCATCACGCCAGAGACTCGGGTAGTCGGCTGGATACCGGTACCCATATGCAGGTCGGACGCCCCTTGCGCAATAGTGGTCTGGATTAAATCCGTCAGTTTTTTCTTGTAATCGGGCATAGGTGGTTTTTATACTTCCAACTCTTTAGGTGAAGCCTCTTTTTCGACAGGGGCTACACCTTCCACAACAAGCGCTTCCGGTGCGGGCGGCGGTGCTATCTCAGGAGTATCATCCAGCTCAAATTCGCCGCCGAGTGTATTGACTTCCTCAAACGGAACAACACCTTTTGCAGATTTAATCATAGCATCCTCCTTCATGGTGAGCATGCCTTGCTTGCGTACAATGACGCGCAATTCATCTTCGGGCTTGCGCTGCAAAATTCCTTGCTCCAACTCCGCGTTCATGGCAAAGACTTCGAAACACGCGATACGCCCTTGGGTGCCCGCCGGACACTCTGGCGTGGGGTCCATGCGGTAGACTTCGGCAAAATCAGGAATATCCTGGCGAAATTCCTTCGGAACGTCCGCGAAGTCTTTTTCAATAATTTCTTTCATACTCCCCTCCACTTTGGTGCGCTTGCCACCTCCGGGGCAAAGCGTGCGTACGAGGCGCTGAGCCACACCCAAAATAAGCACGGGCGGAATAAGGTACGGCTCGACACCCATGTCGAGCAAGCGGGGCACAATGCCGATAGCATTGTTGGTGTGGATGGTGGAGAGCACGAGGTGACCGGTCAACGCAGCTTGCACGGCCAAGTTGGCCGTCTCGGCGTCGCGGATCTCGCCGACCATGATGATGTTTGGGTCCTGACGCAGTGTGGTGCGCAGTCCGGTTGCAAAAGTGTAGCCTATTTCTGGCCGCATCTGCGACTGCGACACGCCCGCGATGGTGTACTCAACCGGGTCTTCAAGACTCAGTACGTTTTGGTGGTCGCGGTCGACCTCGTTGAGCAAGGTATAGAGCGTAGTGGACTTACCCGAGCCGGTCGGACCCGAAATGAGTACGAGGCCGTAGGGTTTTTTGATAGCGGCGCGGATAAGGTTGAGATTGTGGTCAGTGAGCCCAATGCTGTCGAGCTTCCAGTCCTTCGTTTGGCTACCCAAAATACGCATCACTACCTTCTCGCCGAAGTAGGTCGGAAAAGTGGACACGCGGAAGTCTACTTTGCTTCCGCCGACTCGGGCACTAAAGCGGCCGTCTTGTGGCTTGCGCTTTTCGTCCAAACGCATGTTGGAGAGCACCTTAATGCGGGCCACCACCGAGGAGTGCACCTTCGGTGGCAGGGTGATGTTGGTGATAAGGACACCGTCGACGCGGAAGCGTACGCGGGTGAGCTCGGCCATGGGCTCGATGTGGATGTCGGAGGCGCGTTGCTCGGCCGCATGGCGCAGCACGGTGGCCACTATTTTTGTCACCGGCGCGTCCTCACTCACCGCTTCGGTATCGGTTACTTCTGCTTCGGTAACAGAAAGATTACGTTTTTTAGAGTCTGCGGGGTTCTTGCCGGTATCGATAGTGATTTCTGTTTCGAGCTCGTTGAGCGCCTTGCCTACCTCGCCAGAGAGGCCTTTGTACTGTGTGAGCAGACGGTCAAAATCTGTTTGAGTAATAAGAAACAGTTTGTACGGCATGCCTATTTTGGCCGATATGAAAGTAAGTGCGTCGCGCGCCTCCAAATTGTCCGGATCGGTGATACCAACCTCCAGGACTCCGTCTGCCTCGGCCAACGGTACCAGCTGATAGTGGCGGGCGGACTCCTCGGGGATAAAGCGCAACGTATCAAAAGGAACGGTCTTGTCCCCCAACTCGCGCGTGGGGACACCATAGTAGTCGCCCTTAACCTTCAAAATATCTTTGAGCGCAACGCCTGCCTTCTGCAAGACGTCTTCCGCCTTTGACTCGGGTTTTGCTATCTCTATCTCTAATTCAGGAATGCGCCCCCTTTCGAGAACGCCGCTATCCGCGAGAAGAGTGAGTACATTCATACATAACCTGTCGTTACCGCGCCGCAGGAGCAGTGGCGGAAGAGGCTTTGGTGCTAGCTCCTACTGGGGCAAACGGATTGCGGCGGCCAGCCTGTTGCGGAGGTATGGTAGTGCTGAAGTCGTTGAGCGACACAAAGGCGGGGTCGGCAAAGAGTGCGGGGTCGAGCTTGATGGTATGCAACTGGCTGAGTGTAGTCAGAATTTCCTGAGACAACGGCGATGTCCCCTCTCCTGAAGCGGTGAGCAAGGCGTCGCTACCTCCACCATTCCAAAAGTAGTAGACGCCCGAGCACAACAGCACTGCCACTATGCCGCTTTCTACCCATTTATTTTTGAGGATATCCATAGTGTTTTAGTGGAGCCAATAGGTGCGGATAGTCATACCAAACTCGTAACGACCGGCCGCATCGCCAATGGTGTCAGGTTTAAAGGAAATTTTTTCTACATCCACAATGCGCAGGCTATGTTCCAAATCCTGTAGAAATGCGAGGAAGTCTTCGTAAGACGCCGTGAGCGAAAAGCTAACCACAGCGGAGCCTACTGGGTCGCCGGAAGAGCCGACCGCAAGCGCGTTGGGCTTGGTGCGCGCATCTGAAATGGTGCCGAGCGATACATTGCGCAGCGAAAGATTGCGCCGAGCTGCAACGCTGTTGATGTCGATGATAAAGCGAATGTTGTCTACGTTGTCAGGGAGTATGCGCTCCAACTTTTGTACATTGTCCGCCGAAAAAGTGTTGCGTTTAGAAAGGAGCGAGTCGCGGCGACTTTTAAGCTCTTTTGCCTTATCAAGCGCATCATCAAACGCTCCTACCTGCGCTTGGAGGCCTTTTATATGCTGGTAGGCGCCATTGGTATACAGCACAAAGAGCCCTATGGCTGCCGCTATGAGTACGCCGGGTAATATAAGTCGCATATTATGGTGTGGGGGTAGCTTCAGTGGTGGCAGATTGCAGGTTGCGGCTATACAGAATCAGCGTAGGGTCTACGGTCGTATTGACGCTAAACGTGACTTTACCCGACTCGTTGACGGAAATACCGGAAAATATGACATTTTTAAGTACCTTGCTCGCGCCGAACTGGTCTGACTGGAGTGCCACGCCTGAAAAGCTGTCCGCAACACCATTAAGGGACACTGTGGCACCGCCATTTGAGGCAAGGTTAAACTCAAAACTAGTAAGTTGCACACGCTCAAGAGTAATAGTGGAGAGGAAAAAGAGGAGAGCTGAAGGAGAAACGTGTTTTTGCAGGAGCGTGCGCGCTTGGGTGAGACGCTGGTCTAAACGCACCAAATCCTGAATGGTGCCCGCGTTGAAGGCCCCTTCGTCTTTTTGGAGCTGAACGTCTTTTTCGGCAATCTGACTATTGAGTACATATGTGTAGGCGGATGCGGCACCTGCCCCGACGAGGGACATGATGAATATGAGGAGCGCTAGGAGGAAAAAAAGCCCAAGACTGTTTCCCCGCGACGCCGCGGCAAGCGATTGTTTAGGTATGAACGAGCCTTGCGGGACAGGATCCATTTGTTTTTAAGTATATCGCACAAAAATATGCAAGCGCGGGCTTATCAACTTAATTCTTGCAAGCGGCGCAGTGCCAAACCGACCGCAACAGAGAATTCCGGCCCCGCATCTTTAAGTATCGCCTCCAAAAAGGCAGGGGCCTGTGTTTTGCCGAACGGATCGCTCAGACGTATTTCGGTTTGCACCTTTCCTTGCATAAATTCTTTGAGTCCACGCAGAGTTGCTCCCCCACCGGTGAGCACCAAGGAGGAAAGCGTCTGGTTGGTGCGTGTCTCCCAAGATGAAATGGTGCGCGTAAGCTCGGAGACCATAGGTGCGAGCGAAAGCTCGAACGATTTTTTAAGATCGGCACCCGCTTGGCCGGCAGGCAAGCTCGCCCCAGGGGCTGTGGCGGGACCTTCGCCACTGAGACCATACTTGCGTTTGCGTTCTTCAGCTTGTACCACCGTGAGTCCGAGTGCGCGACCGGCATTGAGGGTCAAGTCTTGTCCGCCGTGGTTGATGATATGACTCTCGCGTATGAGCCCGCGCTCCACGACATAAAATTTGGTTGTAGCGGCACCCATATCTACCACCGCCACTGGAGCAAGTCCGTGGTCGAGCGACGCACGCACCGCAGAAAATACTTCTATTTCAAAAAATCCGGGTACGAGCGTCGCCTCAGAGCCGATGTTGCGGAACTTGGTGATGGTGTCGTTGTGTATAGCCACAAGGAGCACATCCATTTTGCCGTCGGCAGATTTTTTGCCGTCGTTGACCACGAACCAGTCGAGTAATACCTCGTTGATAGGTACGGGGATATATTTGCGCGCCTCGATAGGCACCACCTGCGCGAGCTGCTTTTCTACCGCCAGAGGTAGCCTGATGATGGACACGAGGCTAGAGGAATATGGAATGGCAATTGCCGAATCGGTTGTGGTGACATTGGCCTCGCGGATAACATCTTTAAGTGCCTCACCTATCTTTTCGGCCGACAAACTGGTCGCGCGGCCTATTTCTACCCCCGCATACGGGCCGAGCGCTATAGCACCGTAGGTTTCGAGCACCACACGGCCCTTGTCGCGGCGCAATTGTACGACCTTGACCGATGAGGTGCCTATATCAACCCCCAGTACACTTTTTGAGTCAGTAGAAAATAACGAAGAGAGCGAAAACGCCATTACAATAAGTATACCCCATGAGATAAAATCTATCTCACGGGGTATACCATTATGCTAAAAACTTTTGTGATGGAGATTATGGATTTGCTCTTGCCTCCGCGGAGGACCGACCGGCTAGTGCGGACGCTCACGTTGGAGCAATTGCATAGGCTAGAGGGCGAGGACGGCCTCCCCTATCATGACCCGCGCATTACGGCACTGATATGGGAGCTTAAATACTACAAAACCAGCCGTGCGAGCTTGCTTGCGGGCGAGTATATTGCCGAAGCACTGCTTGCGGCAGCGAGCGAAGAGCTCGGCGTGCCCCTCCTTATTCCTGTGCCCATGCATCCAAACCGCCGCAAAGTGCGCGGACACAACCAAACCGAGGTGTTATGCAAGGCGGCGCTCCCGTTTTGTGCAGGAGCGGTGGAGTATCGACCCCATGTGTTGAAAAGAGTAGTGGACACTCCTACCCAACAAGGCCTGCCGAAGGCAGAGCGGGTCAAAAATGTGCTTAATTCGATGGTGGCTGATACAGAGGTGCTCGTGGGCCGCGCGGTCATAGTCTTAGACGACGTTACTACTACCGGAGCGACACTTGCAGAAGCAAAACGCGCGCTCCGCCTTGCGGGAGCGCGCGCCGTGCATTGTGTCGCGTTAGCGAGAAGTTAAGGGGTGACGTCGCCCCAATTAAATGGCGCGTTGTTTGGGTCGGCAACTGGGTTGCAAACGAGCGTTTGTGCACCCAAGGCAATCGTTACTGTCTCGCCATTACCAGAGAGAGCGAACTCGGCGTCATTAGGGTCGCTCATGTAGACATTTCCATCGCCCTGCTTGTGCAGCGTAACCGTGCTAAACGGCGCGGGAGCCGTAGCCGTAAGCATGAGTGAGCTTATATCTGCAGAAGGTGTCATAGTAAATTTGATTCCGCTGTCGCACTGGTAGGAGTAGGTGCCGTACGTTTGAGCCGTGTTCTGTTCGATGGTCGGCGCTTTTATAAACTCCGGGTAGAAGTAGTACCCTACCGCGACTACTGCTACTACTATCGCCACCACCCATCCCGCTTTACCGTTCATATAATTTTTAAAACTAAATGCTAATTAAAAACCGCTAAAATGCACCCCAAGATAATAAGGCCAGAGCACTACCGCGAGCAAGCCCTGCCAAAACGCAAGCTGTAAATACCCAATAGTAAAGAGCCACGCCGCAACCCAAAACCCGCCCGAGAGCGTATGATGCTCTATTTTAATTTTTTCCATATACCTCAAGTATACCTTTTGGCGTAGAGTGCGGGTTACGTACTTAGACGGCTACTGCGGGCAGAAATTCTCTGAATACCTCCCTCAGTTCCTTGGTACCAATTGGTTTCGTAAGATGTTTTGAAAAGCCGGCGGCAAGTGCCTTCTTTTTGTCTTCCAAAAGACCGTACCCCGTGACCGCAACAATAGGTAGCGAGGCACCGCGGGCACGCAGCGCCCTAACAACCTCGTACCCGTCCATATGTGGCATACCTATATCAAGCAGGACGATATCAAAATGTGATAAGTTCTGCGCAAGTGCCTCTTTACCCGAATAGACCGCTTGCGCATGTGAGCCCATCGCATTAAGCAGCGAAACGAGCGCATCAGCCGCCGGAGCATTGTCATCAACTACAAGCACACGTTTTGCAAGACTTCCGATACTCCCATGCGATCCGGGCTCCGATGCAAAGCTGAGAACGTCTGTTATAGGAAGTTTGATAATAAACTCACTCCCCTTGCCTCTGCCCTCGCTCTTTGCCTCAATGGTGCCGTTATGCAATTCCACTATTTTCTGCACAAGCGAGAGTCCGATGCCTAGCCCACTCGCATTAGCACTGTCGCGCCCTTGGTAATAAATTTCGAAGATACTGGGGAGATCTTCGGGATGGATGCCTTCGCCGCTGTCACGAATTTTGACAACAGCGCGGTCACCCTCTTTTGAAAGTTCTACCCAAATGGAGCCTCCCGAAGGGGTAAATTTGACCGCGTTGTTCATCAGGTTGGTGATGGCCTGCTCAAGCCGCAGGTCATCGGCCCAGACAGGAAGCGAGGTGCTCGGGTAGGTAAAGTGGAGTGTGATGTCGGACGTCCGGAGCAACGCGTCGCTGGCTTTAAGCGACCGCTCCACGAGCTTACGCAGCTCTAACGTAAGCGGCACGATTTCGATTTTGGCCTGCGTAAAGCGGGTGACGTCTAAGAGGTCGCCCAGCAATTTTGTAAGGTGCTCGAACTGGTACTCTATGTTGTCGAGATGCTCACGCACATCGGTCGTAGTCTCACACAGCTTAAGAAGTTCGAGCGAACTTTTGATAGGTGCAAGCGGGTTGCGCAGCTCGTGCGAGAGCGAGGCAAGAAATAGATCTTTTGCTTTGTCGCGTTTTGATATTTCTTCGTCGAGACGGCCGTTGTCGAGCACGATGCCGAGGTCGTTGCAAAACTCGCGAAAGAATTCGGAATCGTCTTGTGTGTATACACGGCCCGACTCTGCATAGCCGAGCGTCAGCGCACCGAGCACCTTGCTGTGCGCAAAGATAGGAATAATCATGAGCGACTTCAGCCCCAAGCGCTGCATCGCTTCCAAATGCTCGGGCGAACGAGCACCCTGCCGCGTGGTCTCATCGGTCACCACGGGCACCAACTGCGCGTCGCCTGTGCGTATGACCGCGTAGAGGTCGCTGGAATTCTTTTCTGTTGTGGGAAAACGTTTTTCGAATTCAAAGAGATAGTCGGTCATCTTTTGGTCCTGATGTATGACCGCAATGCGCTCAAGGCCACCACTCTCGTTGAGGACGTCGATGGCGCACCAGTCGGCAAGCGTCGGTACAGTTAGCTTTGCCTTTTCTAGAAGCCAAGTGCGAAAGTCTACCTTGGTCGAAAGGATCTTGGCCGATGCAAGCATAAACCGGAGCCGATCTTCGCTGGAGTTGACGCTCGAGACATCGTGCGCGGTTTTGATGACATACTGCAAAACACCGTCTTTATCCCGAATAACAATGCACGAAATCGAGAGCCATTGATGCTTACCTTTTGGGTCGACGTAGGTGTACGGCTCATTGTGGGTCTCTTCGCCCTCAAAAGCTCGGTAGATAGAGCGATTCTCCACTTGCAGCGGCGACGATGTATTGGCGCGCAAACGGTGTTTTTTGGCTATATGTTCGTGGGAGGTACCTACATCGTCTTGGTCGTCACCAGTTACGGTGGCCATAGCCGAGTTTAGATACAGGAGGTTATGGTCAGCTCCAAATATAGACACGCCCTCGTCGAAAGACTCCAGCATTGCGCTGAGTGCCTTACCTTTTGTGAAGTTGAGCATGTAGAGAATTCATATGGTTTAGTCCCGTAGTAGCAGTAGTCAGAACGAACTATGACACTCTTATAATGAAGAAATGATGAGGGGGGAGGTTTCTAAAAGAAAAGACCCCTTGCGGGGTTTATTTTCAAGATGCGGTGTGTTGGCGATTCAACCTTTGGTGTCCAACTCCCGTAAGGCTATCCTAGCGCCTTCCTGGCGACTCAGCCGAGGTCTCGGCGTAGGTCAATAAAAATAAAAACTCGGCCGCGCTTTCGCTAACGGCCGAGCATTGTTCAACTCCCGAACCTCTTGATGTCCCAAACCTTTGTGCAAATGAAACAGCTATGCGGCCGGGGATCTCTGTTGTGTCCCCAGACCTCATTTGCATAAGCGTGGGGCTGCATGCGTTGGACGGGAGTCGCTGAATAAGTTGGTGGACAGAGATAGAACCAGCCGTTGTGGATCGTCAGCACCCGATAGGGCTGACCGATCCACTCGAGTTTTTGATGCTCTTTTGCGGCAACGTAGGGCTCGTAATAGATGTCTCCGCCTTTTCCGACTTTCTTCCACCCCCTACCATCCCCGATGAGCACGTCCACTGCGTCATCGGAGCTAATACCTGCAACATCGATCAGCGTGTCAACGCGTATCATGTCGATGGCGGGTTCCAGGTTCATTCCGGTGTGCAGATGCAGAGCAAAACTCATCCTGAACTCCTCCTCCGGGTTCTAATTGAACTTTACCATACTTATTCTAAAAAGTAAAATAACTCCGTTGATTAGAGTGTCGGCATAGGTCCGATAAGAAAAAACACGAGCGGAGGCGGAAGGATTCGAACCTTCGGGCCGGTTTCCCAGCCAACACATTAGCAGTGTGTTGCTTTAGACCGCTCAGCCACGCCTCCGTTTTTTGCCTAGCGAGCCTTATAGATATACCACTTTTACCCTCTATAATAAAGAAAGGTATGAAACTGCATCATCACTACGCCGTGCGCAAGCGCCTCGAGCCCTTCCCCTCCTCGCACCTATGGCTGCGCCTACTCGACCGCTTGGTATACGTCGTCGGTGTTATCGGGCCGGTGATGACGCTCCCGCAGATATATCTTATTTTCAGTACACACAATGCGAGCGGCGTTTCGGCTGTCTCGTGGCTCGCGTGGGCCATTTTAGATATCCCGTGGATACTCTATGGCCTCGCGCATAAAGAGCGGCCCATAGTGCTCACCTACTTCTTGTGGCTAGTGTGCAACCTCGTCGTCTTTGTTGGTGCCATCCTTTATTAAGCCAGCATTGAGCCCGCGTTCTTTGAGCTCTTCGATGAGCTCTCTTTTTTCGCGCAGGGACTCGCGAAGCGATTTGCGCTTCTCAAATTTATTTTCTGACTCTACTTTTTCTTTCTCCGAACTGGTAGCGACTTCCGGCGCCGCAAACGTAGTCACCATCATCGTGCGGGCAGTTGGAGCATTTTTGGCAGCGCGCTCAGGAGCCGGAGCCATCATCGTAGCCTCAACCGCTACATCCGCCACAGTCTGATCCTCCTCTTCGGGCTCGGCGAGTGCTATTGCTTGTGCGGCATGCGCATCAAAGTCGGCCGAAAGAGTGTCGGCAGTTTTTGCATCAAATTTGCCTTGAGCCGAAAGGGTCTTTGCTTCAGCAACGCGGCGTTCTGCAAGCTTGACCTCCACTACCGATTTTGCGGCAGCATCGGGCGCAAGCGCCACTTCTACCTTTTCGTTTATAGAAATTTTTACTGGATACAGCACATCGCCCGGCAGTGCGCCCTGCGCCGCCGCAGATACTCCTCCCCCGCCGGCGATTACAAAAAACAAAAGTCCCGCCATACTCATACGGAATTGATGCGAGAAAAAGAAGTACGGGCTCTGTGCCACAGGCACGGGGCTAGCCACACCAAAAACAGTGGCTTTCATGGCAGAGCGCTCCACAATGCTCATGTGGATATGCGAAGCCTCGTTTTTTATATTGTTGAGAAATTTTTTCATTGATTTTACGAAATCATGCCGCGTAATCGTCCTTTGAGACGTGGCTTTCGAGCAGCTCTTTCAGTTTTTTCAGTCCCCTGTGGATGCGTACGCTGACGGCATTTTCTTTCTCCCCCACTATGTCACCTATCTCTTTTGGAGAAAGACCTTCAACATAGCGCAGGGATATCGCCTCGCGATACCCGTCGGGGAGTTCTTTGAGCGCCGCCATGGCGCGCTTGCCATCAAAACGCTCTATCGCCGCTTCGAGCGTGTTGCTCTCGTCCGGCGGCAGGAGGTCCTCTACACTGCGGGTATCATCCTCGCCGCCCACCATGGCTTCGAGCGACACCGACTTTTTGCGGCGATACTCGTCGATGATGAGGTGACGGAGCGTACGATACAAGAACGGGCGCCACTCCCGCACCTCGCCTCCCTTTTGAGCGTACTCCCAGACCTTCATGAAGCACTCCTGCGTCAGCTCAAGCGCCTTCTCCCGGTCGGGGAGGCGCATAGACGCATGGCGGAAGAGTTCATCATTATAGGCCTCAAAAGCCGCTTCAAAGTCTTTCTGGAGATCCCTCATATACAGACGGTTACACTATAGCCTTTCTTTCAGTATGATACACTCGCTTTTATGAATAAGTGGATACTCGTTGTAGTGGGCGCTGCAGTAGTAGGTGCCGCCGGCTTTTTCTATTTCTCACCGCAAGAACCCGCACCCGTATATCAAGAGCAGGAGGAAGCGCCTGGCATGGGTGTCGTCGGAGCCGCAGAGGACGACACTGACCCGTTTGATATAGAGACCGTCTTCGATGGCGAAAAGTTTACTCCGTCGGAACTGACGATTAAAAAAGGTACGCGAGTACGATTTTACAACGGCTCTACCATCGGCATCTGGCCCGCGTCCGGAGTCCACCCCACCCACACACTGTATCCGGAAAAGCAGTCTACCGATTGTTTAGGAAGTTCCTTTGATTCCTGCGGCAACCTAAACCCCGGGGACTTTTTTGACTTCACCTTCAACTACACAGGTCAGTGGCGCTATCACGACCATAGCCACGCGTACTACACCGGCGTGATTACGGTTACCGAATAGCTTTAGCCACCGCTTGCGCGACGCCTTTGTCGAACGGTCCAGGGACTACGCGCTCGGCGGTTGGTCTTTTTACCAGCGCGGCGAGATTTTTGGCCGCTTTAATTTTCATTGCATCAGTAATTTGACGCACGCGGTTGTCCAAAGCCCCGCGGAAGATGCCGGGGAATGCGAGGGAGTTGTTGATTTGATTGGGAAAGTCGGAGCGCCCCGTACCCACCACTGCCGCACCTGCCGCACGAGCGACATCGGGCATAATTTCGGGCGTCGGGTTTGCCATGGCAAAAATAATCGACTTTGGCGCCATCGTTTTGACCATTGCTGCAGTCAAAACACCGGGTTTTGAAACACCGACAAACACATCAGCGCCCACCAGAGCATCGGCAAGACTCCCGCCTTTTGTGGCCACAATAACGCCATCTTTAAGAAGTTTTTGTTTTGTTGTATTCAACTCCTTCCTCCCCTTCCAGACCACGCCCTCGCTATCAATCGCAACAATGTCAGCATGAGGCGCCCACTGTTTGATGAGCTTCATCACCGCAACCCCCGCTGCACCCACACCGCTCACCACAATCTTGAGCCCTTTCGGATTTTTCTTGACCACTTTGAGTGCATTGATGAGCGCCGCAAGTACCACCACCGCGGTGCCGTGCTGGTCGTCGTGCATCACGGGGATGTCGAGACGTTTTTTCAACTCCTCTTCTATATAAAAGCACTTTGGTGCGGCGATATCCTCTAAGTTGATGCCGCCGAATACCGGAGCAATTGCCATCACCACCTCGATTATCTTGTCTGGGTCTTGGGTGTCGAGCACTATGGGGAATGCATCTACATCGGCAAAAGTTTTAAACAGCGCGCACTTCCCCTCCATCACTGGCAACGCGCCATAAGGGCCGATGTTGCCGAGGCCGAGCACCGCCGAGCCGTCAGATATGACCGCGATCATCTTGCCTTTGATTGTGTAGTCGCGCGTAAGATTTTTATGTTTGGCCAAGAGCGAGGAGACTGCCGCAACCCCCGGCGTATAGACGAGCGAGAGTTCTGCACGGCTCTTTATCTGCATGGCACCTTGTATGCGGATTTTGCCCCCGAGTTTTTTATGCAGCGCAACAGCCTCTTTATTTACATCTTTTTTGGACATGGGGCAAAGTATATATCAAAAGAAAAAGCCCGCCTATGTAAGCGGGCTTTGCCATGGGGCTCGACCTGTAAATATCCAGCGCTTCATTACAAAGCTCCAGACTGGCACAAGCACAAGTACCGCGACTCCCCAATCCTGCTCGACCAGGACCGCAAGGGCTGCAAGC
This sequence comes from Candidatus Nomurabacteria bacterium, assembly GCA_943355135.1. Taxonomy (GTDB): domain Bacteria; phylum Patescibacteriota; class Minisyncoccia; order Phycocordibacterales; family SBAW01; genus GWA1-54-10. The sequence goes on from CALREG010000002.1 coordinate 25,326, forward strand.
AACCGTAGCCCCAGGTTTGGAGACTTGAGCAACAAGAAGGTTATTGCTTGCTGTCGCGGCGGCGTCATACCAACACCAAAGGTGATATGCCGATGTCCAAAGAAACTGAGTGGGTAGCCGAGTACCGCGCCCGCGAGTGCTGCAGTGAGAGCCTGCCCGCGACCATAGTGATACAGTACAAAACTTACTGTCAAAACATCGACGACTCCCGCACACATCCCAACTGGGACAAAGCGCAAGAAGCGGTATGCATCGATTTTGAACATCTGCCCTTTCTCCCTTCTCCGCCTGTATTGGTATACTCAGCCCATGCTTCTGTCAAACAGCCTGACCGAACACTTTCGCCTGACAGACCAACAAAAGTCGGCGCTCAACAAGCTTGGTATCAAAACTTTGCGCGACCTTTTGTACCACTTCCCCTCGCGCTACGACATCGCCGGCGGCGAGGCGACCATCACCGGACTAATGAGCGGGCAAGAAGCGGCTATCATCGGCACACTGGAGAAGTTGGAGGCAAAAAAGTCGTGGAAGTCGCGCGTCCCCATGACCGAAGGATATTTACAAGACGCGACGGGCAAAATAAAACTGCGATGGTTCAACCAGCCATATATTGCCAAGATGTACGCCAGCGGCACACTCGTGCGCGCGGTGGGCAAAGTAACGGGGAGCGAGGGCAAGTTGTATTTGGCAAATCCGCAGCTCCAGAAAATTTCTGCCACAGAAGCTGGGTTGTTTGCTTCTCAGAAAAGTCCTGAAAAAAAGGAGGCGGACTTTTCTGCCATATCCGACCTCTTTGCTGTCTATCCAGAGAGCAGCGGAGTAACCTCGCTTTGGTTCCGCAGTGCAGTAAAGAAAGTTTTTGACGCTGGTGTGCTTGATAACTCAGAGGACGCTATCCCGGCACCACTTCTTAAAAAATATAATCTCCCTACCTTGCGCACCGCGCTCATTTGGGTGCATCAGCCCAAGGAGGCTAAGCAAGCCGACGCTGCGCGCAAGCGCTTTGCATTTGAGGAAGTGTTTATGATCCAACTGGAGCGTCAGCGCGAGCGCGTCCTGCAATCAAAAGAAAAAAGTTTTTCTATCGAAGCAACACATAAAGATATTGCTGAGTTTATGGCGGAATTTCCGTTCGAAGCGACCGCCGCGCAAAAAAAAGCAGTCGAAGCAATCCTCGGCGACATGCGCGCGGGGCACCCGATGTCGCGCCTGCTCGAGGGTGATGTTGGCTCGGGCAAGACGGCCGTCGCTGCAGTTGCAGCATATGCAGCGGTACATACGCGGCCGCCATCACAAAGTTTTGGCACACTCCAAGTGGCGTACATGGCGCCGACCGAAATTTTGGCCAAGCAACATTTTGAGTCATTCATCAAATTTTTTACTCACTTCCCTATCAACATCGGGCTCATCACCGGCTCGGGGTGCTACAAATTCCCCTCCAAGGTATCCGGCGGGGTCACCAACATCTCCCGCACGCAACTTTTAAAATGGGTTGCAAATGGCGAAATCCCCGTACTCATCGGCACGCACGCGCTGATTGAAAAGGCGGTGCAGTTTAAGCACCTCGCGCTTGTGGTCATCGACGAGCAGCATCGTTTTGGCACCAACCAGCGTCGCAAGCTAGCAAAGAAAGACAAGCAACTCCCCCATTTGCTTAGTATGACCGCCACGCCCATCCCGCGCACGCTGGCGCTCACTATATATGGAGACCTCGACCTGACCCTGCTTGATGAGATGCCACCAGGGCGTAAGCGGATTATTACGCAGATAGTAAAGCCCACAGAACGTAAGGCGGCGTACGAACACATGCGCAAAGAATTAGAAACGGGACAACAAGCCTATGTGATATGCCCGCGGATTGATGAGCCAGACCCTGATAAGGCGTTTGCTCTGCAAGCCAAGTCCGTCAAAGCCGAGGCAAAACGACTTAAAAAAGATATCTTCCCTGAATACGAAATTGATATCCTCCACTCCAAAATGACGCCGAAGGAGAAGGATGATGTGATGGCGCAGTTTTCCAATCACGAAATAGATATATTAGTCGCCACCTCGGTGGTCGAAGTGGGCGTCAATGTACCCAACGCAACACTGATTATGATAGAAGGTGCGGAGCGCTTTGGCCTCTCGCAGCTGCACCAGCTGCGCGGGCGCGTCGTGCGTTCAAACCATCAGGCATATTGTTTTGTGGTGCCCGAGAGTAAAGGCGAGTCGACTATGGCGCGACTTAAAGCGCTTGTTACTGCCAAAAACGGATTCGAACTCGCCGAGCAAGACCTACTGCAACGCGGACCGGGCGAGTTGAGTGGGCGCAAGCAGTGGGGTATCTCGGACATTGGTATGGAAGCGCTTAAAAATTTGAAACTGGTAGAAGCCGCGCGCACCGAGGCGCTCGCGCTCATTAAAAAAGACGAGACTCTCGCCGCCTATCCACTGCTCTCACAACTAGTAGATGAGCGTGCGCGACAGACACACTTGGAATAGTTTTGTGGGCGCGGAGGGACTCGAACCCCCAACCACGGATGTATAAGATCCGGGCTCTACCATTGAGCTACGCGCCCACCAGCTACTTTACTGTAGAATCTCCGATTTTAAAACATCTATCGTCATCATGATTTTTTCGTACAAATCACGATTATGAACCCAGATCGAACAGGTGCCTTGGCCAAATCTGCCTTTATAATTTCTGCGCTTATTGATTGCACCATTTGAAGGTTCGGTTATCCACATCTCTACCCGAAACCGCCTCAGCGTGCTACCATCGCGCAAGATTTACCGTTCAATAGGAGGAAGGCAATGGGGTTACTGAAAGGCCACTCAATACTTGAGTCGCAGCAGTTTGCTCGACCAGGTGTATTACAAGAGCTCTTCGATCGCACTAAGCACTACGAAGTGATGCTCAAAGAAGGGCGTAGGCCGCCTTCGCCCGCCAACTGGCGCGTGGGCACCGCCTTCTACGAAGCGAGTACGCGCACGCGGTGGTCGTTCGAAGCGGCGGCACTCAACTTGGGCGCCACCTGCATCAGTACCGAAAATGCGGGCGAGTTCTCCTCCTCTTCGAAGGGTGAGCGGCTCGAACACTCGATGCGGGTCATCTCGGCGTATGTGGGCATCATCATCCTGCGGCACAAGCAGGACGATGCGGCCGAACGCGCGCGACTACTTGCAGAGCCTCGACCGCGACACGCGCATCATCAACGCGGGCTGTGGCAAAGGGCAACACCCAACGCAAGCCGCGCTCGACATCGTCACCATCAACAAAGAGCTCGGCCGCACGCAAGACCTCCGACTCCTTATTGCTGGAGACCTCGCACGCGGACGAACAGCTCGGAGCCTCGCCTACCTGATGGGCCGACAGCCTGGCGTGTCGATAGACTTTGTGTCCCCCGCCGAACTGGCGATGGGGCACGACATGCTGGCATATCTCAAGCGCCACAACACGCCCTATCGGCAACTACACTCGCTCGATGATGCTATCGCCGAGGCCGATGTGGTGTACATGACCCGCGTGCAGAAAGAGCGTCCTCTCGAAGGTGTGAGCCTCTCGCAGTTGGACATCGACTGCTTTAAGCTCACGGTCAAACGCGCGCAGCGGATGAAGCCCGGCTCGTGCATCATGCACCCGATGCCTATCGTGGACGAGATCGAAGAGGGTGTTGAGCGTATGGTGCACGCGGCGTACTTTCGTCAGTCGGACAACGGCGTGCCGGTGCGTATGGCGCTGCTCGACATGATGATGTCGTAACCTACTCCTCCCCCGCAACGGGGAGGTTTTTTATTTTAAAAAACGTGGTATGGTATTTGCAGACGTCCACTAACGTATACGGGGAAACAAGCATGAACGCTCACACACAGCATGCGTACGATTTGTCTCGGCCACGCTTTCTCAAAATGGTGGGCTGGCTTCTGCTCGCAGCAATTCTCTCAGCCATTGCGGGCATCTATGGCCACAAAATATTTTTTGCAATCACCATAATCAGCGTGTGGGTCACGTTGATCAGCACCGGAATAGTCGCGTGGGATGCCTATCAAAAGTGGCGCTACCACTATGTGCCCCACACGCGCGAGTACATTCGCGAATAGCAGCTCTATCCCCTCCTTTGTGGAGGGGATTTTTATTTTCTACTAGAAGTTTACGGTTTGTGGCTCAACCAAAATATCTTCTTTTTTCTTCGGAGTGATGCCGTGTGCAACCAATATCGCCTCAAACTCCTCACGCTCCATCGTTTCGGTCTCTACCAAGCGCTTGGCAATGGCATTGAGTACCTTGCGGTGCTCTTTAATAATTGTTTCGGCTTTGTCGTACGCCTCGCTGATTATTTTTTTGACCTCGGCATCTATCTCGGCAGAAATCTTTTCTGAGTAGGCCTTGCCGTCTATACCGCCACCAAAGAGTGCACGGCCGCCATCGCCCTCCAAAGCCACCGTACCCATCTTGTCGCTCATGCCGTAGCGCGTGACCATCGTGCGCGCAAGCGCGGTCAACACCTGCAAGTCATTGCTCGGGCCAGTCGTGATGTCACCAAAGACAGTTTTCTCGGCGATGTAGCCGCCTAGCGACATAGCGATGTCGTCGAGGAACTCTTTTTTGCTCTGCATCTTTTTGTCCTCAAACGGGAGCTTGAGCGTGTAGCCTGCTGCGCGACCGCGCGAGATGATAGAAATTTTGTGCACAGGGTCGGCATATGGGAGTACCGACGCAACGAGTGCATGACCTGCTTCGTGATAAGCGGTAATCTCTTTCTCTTTTTTATTAAGCACATGGCTCTTGCGCTCGGGTCCGAGCATCACCTTTTCTATCGAGCGGATGAGGTCGTACTGGGCAACTGTCTTGCGGTTTTCGCGCGCGGCGAGTATCGCGCCCTCGTTCATCAAACTAAAGAGGTCTGCACCGCTGAAACCCGGCGTGCGCTCGGCAATGACCTCCAAGTTTACATCTTCGGCCAGTGGCTTTTTGCGCGCATGAATCTTCAAAATTTCTAAACGATCTGAACGGTCAGGCAAGTCGATGGTGACGCGGCGATCAAAGCGGCCGGGACGTAGAAGTGCTGGATCCAAAACATCAGGACGGTTGGTTGCGGCCATAACAATCACCTTTTCATTCGGTTCAAAGCCGTCCATCTCGACTAAGATTTGGTTGAGGGTCTGCTCGCGCTCGTCGTTGCCACCACCCACCCCCGTGCCACGCACGCGACCTACCGCGTCTATTTCATCCACAAAGATTATTGCGGGAGACGCCTTCTTAGCCATCAAAAAGAGGTCGCGCACGCGGGAGGCACCCACGCCGACGAACATTTCGACAAACTCCGAGCCCGAGATAGAAAAGAATGGCACCCCTGCCTCCCCTGCTACTGCGCGCGCAAGCAGCGTCTTGCCCGTACCCGGTGCACCCATAAGCAGAATGCCTTTCGGAATGCGCGCGCCGATGTCCAGAAACTTTTTAGGATTTTTCAGAAAGTCGACTATCTCGAGCAGCTCTTGCTTGGCTTCTTTTGCACCGGCAACATCTTTAAACGTGACGCGCGACTTCTCATCGTTCGGGTCGGTGATGCGCGGCTTGGACTGTCCGAAGGAGAATGCCTGCATACCGGCGCCTTTGACCTGTCGGCTGAGGTACCAAACAAAGAATGCGAGCAGGAGTATCGGCGCAAAGAAGGGTGCGAGCGCAATGAGCCAGAATTGGAATCCGCCCTCGCGCTTGATATCGATAGAGGTCTTGGCAAGTGCTTCAGTAGTGACGCCATAATTTTTTAGCGTGTCGGAGAGTGAGGACTCTGGCTCTTTTTTAGATTTTTTCTCCGTCTTGTCGGCGTAGACAACCTTAAGGTCGTTGCCGTTGACCTCGATGCTCGTGACCGTGCCTGCATTTATATCAGCCGCAACTTGCGAGAGTGCTACTTCAACCGGCTTTTCCACCCCACCACCGGCAAAGTAGCTGTACGCACCCGCGAGCAAGAGTAGCACCAAGACACTGGTAGCCAAATTGATCCAGAAGGAGTCTCCTCCACCCGGCATTTGCGGGAGCTGGGGCATACCCGGGCGGCGCTTTTTGGGCGGAACGGGCTTTTGTTTTAAGTCAGCCATGAATAAAAACATCATAGCATTACGGGCAATTTTAGACAAAAGAAAAAGTGCAACCCTCTGGTATACTTTTGACAGACTGTTTTTCAAACACATCGCACACATATCGGGAGAGAACCGATGTACACGCTTGCTCTATGCCTCGTGGCGTTGGTAACGCTCACGATCAACCCTTTCTACGCATCACTCGCCGAGTGGTGGTTGCATGGCAAGGTTATGCATCAGCCGCTGCTGGGGTTTCAGTACCCTTATGAAGCGCACGATAAGACGCATCACGGCGTATTCAGGGCAGACCATACCTATCTTCTACAAGACAAGGAGAAGGCGTATCTCATCAAGATGGCGTGGTGGAACTGGATGGCTCTGGTGCCACTCGGAACGCTCCCCATTGCACTACTGACTACGCCACTTTTGTGGACCGAGTGGTGGGCGGTGATGCCGGTCGTGTGCGCCAGCACCGCAGTCGGCATCTTTGGCTACTACTGCGCGTATGAATACCTGCACTGGTGCATGCACGACCCAAAAAATCGGTGGATCGAGCAGACGCGGATGTTCCGCTATCTCAATGAGCACCACCTGCGGCATCACGCCAACCCCAAGAAGAATCTCAACGTGGTCTTCCCCTTTGCCGACTGGCTGATGGACACGTTGATGATACGGCGGCGTACTTCCGTCGCCGCCTAAACCCAAAGCCGCGCACCCTGCGCGGCTTTTTTATTTGCTATAGTAGCCGCATGTCTCTGATAGAGCACCCCAGTACCACAGCAAAGCTGGCTACGGGGCAGGCAAAAAGGCGACAAAAAATATGAGCCTTATTGAACATAAGAAAGCAAGACTAGACTATGAAATTCTCGAAGAGTTCGAGGCGGGTATCGAGCTGCTAGGGCCCGAGGTAAAGAGCTTGCGCGCCAAGCTCGGCAAGCTGGAGGGCGCTCATATTACCGTGCGTGGTGGCGAGGCATATTTGATAGGCGCCTCTATCCCCCCCTACCAAACGGGCAATATGCCCAAAGACTATGACGCCACCCGCAATCGCAAACTCCTTATGACCAAGAAGGAAATATTGGCCTTAGGAGCGCACGAATCCCAGAAGGGCTTGACAATAGTGCCACTTAGGGTGTATAATAAGGGCAAGAATCTCAAACTAGCTCTGGCAGTGGCACGCGGCCGTAAGAAGTACGACAAGCGCGCCGTCCTAAAAGAGCGAGATTCGAAACGCGACATCGACCGGTCTTTGAAAAATCAATAAGTGGTAAGCCAGAAATTTTCGAAAAGCGCGGGGTTAGCGTCGTGCGTTTCTCGGGGATGACAGGCTTAGACAATGGACTGACGCGCGCAATGCGCGATGCAGAAGTGAGGCATCTTCTCTAAAATGCTTCAACTCATAACTGCTAAATCAGTTACGTCGCAGTACTTTACTGCGAACGACTTCTCTTTCGCCTACGCTAAGGCCTAAGAGGACACCTACCTGCTTCGTTTAGTGAGCGGGGTTCGGGTGTTATACAGCTAAACTCGGGAGCAGAGGGTCGCTTACTCTTTGTACTTAAAACTCAAAGCTGCTGTCTTGCTTGATTTGGTTTGTTTCATACAAGCTTGACCTAAGACAATAAAGCAAACTACGCACCGTAGAAGCGTGTGCCGTTATCCATTGCACGGGGGTTCAAATCCCCCCATCTCCACTAAAACTACCAACGCCAGAGCATGTCTCTGGCGTTGTGTTGTTTTTGGAGAGGCGGGATTTGAACGGGTTTTGCGGGGTTACCCGCGTAGCAACGCGGGTCGCAAAACCGTGGTCAGGCGGAGAAAGGTTGCGACGGCAACCTTTTGAGCGCTTGACTCGACTCCCTCTGGCTGTTTTGCTACGCTAACTGCAGATGAACGATGGAGGGGCCCATGGTAGACGATTTGTCGCCGCAAGTGCGCGCAATATACGAAAAATACAAGCGAGAACATCCCAAAGAAGTCGCTGAGGCACAGCGTAAAGCTCGCGAGGTCGTCTTCAATTGCATCAGTGTCCTGTACTCCTACGAAGATTCAATGTTGCATGTATTCCAGTGCAAAAAATGCGCGACAGCACTAGGTATCATTACTATCGACATCAAGCTCAGCCCCACAAAATAAAAACGTGGGGCTTTTTATTTCCTGCCAGTCTGCTACTGTAAAGCCAGACAGCAGAGGAGCGTAAATGCGCATAGTGATGTTCGAAGCAATGCGAACAGCCGTGCAGATGAGCATCGCCAGCTCGTACTGGACACAGCTGCACCAAACCCAGAGGAGCGCCCCGTGGCAAAAGCCACCACTAAGCGGAAGGGAGAAGAGATTCCCCTGCAGGACAAAGAAAAAGTTCTTGGCCCAGCCAAGCATTGGTATGAGCAGAACAAGGAGCGGCTCCAAAAGGAGTCGCCCGGCAAGCACCTGACGCTCAACGCCACCGACCTGACCTACGTCATCGGCGACAACCACACGCACGCGCATCGGCTCTACACCGCGCACTACGGCCCCAGCCCATTACACGGCCGCCCCATGTTCGATATCGACATCAAGCCCCGCACATAGCGGGGCTTTTTTATTTCTGAGGTAGTATAGGGCGCAGACAGAGAACACGGAGGACAGAATGGCCTTCTATCGCGGAGAGATCGCCTTTGTGATGAAGAGTAAAGGCTTCCTGTTTATCACAGAGGCAAGCATCCTAAGGATGTCCGACGGCAAGCCTTGCGAGTTGCGACTCAACGGCGACCTATTTTGCCACACGCGAGAGAATCACTCGCTAAAGCTCAAAAAACTCACCAGCGGGCAAATACTCACCTTCGACATCTGCGATAGGCAGCGCAACGACGGCTCGCACCGCTTTATCGCCTGCAACGCCGACCTCGAAAAGGTCCTGCTCTGACACTAGTGTCAGAGCTTTTTTATTCCCATTTTGGCTGTGCTACTGTAGTAGCGGAAGAGAACCAACGAGGACACTATGACAGCCAAAAATCCACTCCCCGAGCGTCGCCCCGAGCCCGGCTTTTACTATCACTACAAGCACGACCCGGCTGGACCGATCAACAACTACGCCTACTATATCTACGGCGTGGGGCACCACACCGAGGATGACTGCCGGCCGCAGGATGCATTTATGCAGGTGTATCGGCCGCTGTACGAATCGTTCGTCTACAAGAACGGCAAGATGTTCGACCTCCGACCGCTGCATATGTTCTACGAGCCGGCCGAGTGGAAGGGTGCACAGGTGCCGCGCTTTACCAAAATTACGGACGAAGCGACCCTCGGCGTGTTGCGCGGTATCAAGCGGCAGATGTATCCGCCGGAAGACTAGCCGCTGCCCCGCTATGATAGCGGGGCCTTTTTATATTATCTGCTGCCCGATATATACTCGTGAGACATGACGCCTCCTTTTTTAAAAAAACCTTTTATCCGACTATGCCTTACGCTACTTGCAATTATCGTATGTTCCGTATCTGTCTATATCTACGTACGACACAGCTATACCTTTGCGCCCAGTCAAAACAAAGTACTAATTAGAAAAGAAACGTGGGATGCGTCGGCGGAAAAAAGACAATGGACGCTACGCATTGCCGCTGTCGGGCCAGAAAAAGCATACGCCGAATTTGTAGAAGCGTACCGCAACGGTCCAGAGATATCACATATTGCCATGCATCTGATGGGCGGGCTGCTGTATGAAGCACTTGGTATTTCTGCCATTGCGGTATGCGACAGCTCATTCGGCTTTGCCTGCTATCATCAATATGACCTTCAAGCATTCGCGGAACACGGCATAGGCGCAGTCACTGACA
>CALREG010000003.1 GCA_943355135.1 Candidatus Nomurabacteria bacterium
AATATATTCTTATTGCAGTGGGTGTAGCACTTGCCGCGGGGGCGGGCTGGTACGCTTTGTCTATGTCAGAAACTGGTCGCACTATAACCGTCGGCACTGCCACTATTGCGGTAGAGGTTGCCGATACTGAAAGCCTGCGCGAGCAAGGCCTTTCTGGCCGCACTAGTTTGGCGGAAGGAAAGGGGATGCTGTTTGTGTTTGATACCGACGATACGTGGGGCATCTGGATGAAGGATATGCAGTTTCCGCTGGATATTGTATGGATAAGTGCAGAAGGAGTGGTGGTGTCGGTCAAAGCAGGGGCAGCCCCCGAGTCATACCCCGAAGCCTTTTATCCAACAGCGCCTGCGCGCTATGTGCTGGAGCTACCGGCAGGGTATGCTGCGGCACAGGGTATTGCCGAAGGGGTCAAAGTTGTGATATAATGCTTTCAGCGCGTTGAACAGTAGCCTCGCCGCAAGGCGGGGAGGAAAGTCCGGGCACTCGCTTTGGGGCAACCTAAAGCAGCAAGGTAGCAGGTAACCCCTGTCGTACGCTTTTTGCGGGCGTAAGAGGTGCGAACAGTGACGAACCGATTTAGTTCGGGTGAAACGGCAAAATCCTTACCCGAGTGCAAGGCCGTGCTTGGTCGCAAGACCAAGAGTGCCGCTAGAGCCACACAGCGATGTGTGGCCCAGATAAATTACTGGCTCAAGTTCGCCGTAACTGGCGGGCTGGACAGAACCCGGCTTACAGACGCGCGCGCAGACATGTAAAGGCCCTGGCTCACCGCCGGGGCTTTTGCTTTTCTATCCACAGGATGCGTCTACGTTTTGTCGGGGTAGGGGCTATACTGAGTGTGGTAGGTTCTGTGCGAAATTATTATTAGCGCGGAGGTATTGTTCCTCCGTCATTATTGTTTAGCTATATATGCACTCACGACTCATGTCGTGGTCGCGATATGCGCTCCTTGCGGGTATTGTTCTCGCTTTGGTGCTCGTCATCCCGACCGCGTGGTTTCCGTTCCAATTGTCTAAGGTAGCGGCATTCGCCGTTGCCCTCTTAGTAACCGCAGTCCTATATGTAGTGGGCGGCGGAGCTCGCGACCTCATACGCACGCATGGGCTTTTTGCCGCGCTCGCGGTGGGGCTTCTTCCTGTTCTGTACTTCATCTCTTCGTTCTTCTCGGTTGACCGCACCCTTTCGACAACGGGGTATGGTATCGAAACCGACACCACGGTGTTCGTATTGCTCGCCGCTATAAGCTACCTGCTGGCTTTTACGCTCTTTAAGACCCTGCGTACTGCGCGCATGCTCACGACAGTCGTATTCTGGGCGCTTGTTGCGGCAGCGGCATTCCAGTTTGTATCTGTCGCTGTTGGTACGCCGTTTGATGCCTTTGCCGATCGCTCGGTCAACCTCGTCGGCAAGTGGAACGACCTTGGGCTTCTTGCAACACTGCTCATCCTCTTGTCTTTCGCCCGTGTTGAGCTTGCTGCTCCCACAAAAATCAATCGCATTGCTACCGCAGTCGGCGGTGTAATACTCGTTGCTCTCTTGGGGCTCGTCAACTTTCCGCTCGCGTGGGGCCTCTTGCTCGCAGGCTGCATCGTCATAGGGATACTCTCGCTGCTGCTCCAGCGTGCTGATATGCGCGCCGAGTCTGCAAGTGCCTCAGTAACAGCGGCCTCAATCATCCCGTGGTACTCGGTCGCGGGCGCTGCTGTTGCCATACTCTTCTTGCTCTACGGCGCATCATTCAACGCATCACTTACTCAACTATTTCCTGTTTCTTCGCTCGAAGTGCGCCCAGGCTTGGCCTCTACGCTTGATGTCATCAATAAAGCCCGCGCAGGCTCATTTAGCCGTACGATGTTGGGCACCGGACCTTCAACCTTCGGTGAGCAGTGGCTTATCCACAAACCTGCGGAAGTTAATCAGACGCAGTTTTGGAACCTCGACTTCAACGTCGGCTACTCGACGCTTGCAACCGCATTCGGCACGGTCGGATTCCTTGGAGCAATTGCATGGCTCGTTCCGCTCCTGCTCCTGATTGCCGCACTTGTCCGCGCCGCGCGCTTGGGTGTGCTCTCGCGCGAGGAACGCTTGACCGCTGCACTACTGAGCATCGGAAGTCTCTTCCTCATGACCACGGTCGTGCTCTATGTCCCGAGTCAAAACATTATCCTGCTCGCCTTTGTACTTTCTGGCGCGGCGTTCGGATTCCTCTGGCGCCAAGGGCGACCCGCAGGAGATGAAGCCCCTATGCCGTCGCTCTTCCAAGGGGTAGGCATCATCGCTGTCGCCGGTGTATTGGTGGTCTTTACGCTCGTGGGGACATTTGTCACCGCGCGCCGCTTTGTGGCGCAGGCATACACGGGTGCAGGGCTCTACGAGCTTTCGCTCGGACAAATTGATGCGGCGCTTGCACATGCCGCTCGTTCGCAAAAAATAGAAATGACTGCCGACTCATTGCGCCTTCAGACCGATGCCGGTGCACAGAAGCTCGCTCAAATTGCACAGGACACTACACTCAAACCTGAAGACGCTCGCACCCAATTTACCGCTCAAGTACAAACCGTTATCCCTGCAGGACAAGCGGCTATTGTCGCTTCGCCGATGGACTATCGTGGATACTACTCGCTCGGCCGTGTCTACGACCTCCTCGCATCGCTCAAGGTTGATGGCGCATACCAAAGCGCGCAGGCGGCCTATGGTGCTGCCGCGCAGCGCAACCCGACCAACCCGAGCATCCCACTGGCACTCGCTCGTCTTGAGGCTTCCCAAGGTAATGCGCAAGGAACGCAGGACAACATCACCAAAGCACTCACACTTAAGTCTGACTACACCGACGCAATACTCTTTGTGGTGCAGATCAACGTCGCCAACAACGACTTGAAGTCTGCTATACAAAACACGCAGATAGCCGTGCAGACTGCGCCGGGTGTAGCAAGTATCTGGTTCCAGCTCGGGCTCTTATACTACTCGGGCAATGACAGTAAGAATGCCATACCACCACTGGAGCAGGCTATTGTGCTCGTGCCAGACTACGCCAACGCCAAATACTTCCTCGCTCTTGCGTACTATGCAGAGGGCCGACAAAACGATTCGCTGCGCCTCTTCCAAGAGCTCGCGGTCAGCAACCCTGACAATACCGAGGTCAAGTCGATCGTCGCCAACCTGCAGGCGGGCAAAAAACCGCTTGATGGTTTAGAACCACAAACCGCACCAGAAGACCGCGCTACCGCTCCGGTACAGCAGTAACCCCACAATAATGCTCGCTCTAAGTGTAATAGGGTGGTATTTATAAGGGTATGAGTCCCACGGAAGCGGCGCGCAAAGGCATACGGGCACTAGTAAGCGCCATGAATATAGAGGTACGCGGGCTACACCAAGCCGCGTACCTCTTGGCGCTTTTTGCCTTGCTCTCACAGCTTTTGGCATTGGTGCGCGACCGCCTGCTGGCGAGTACATTCGGTGCTTCGCAAACACTCGATGTCTATTATGCGGCGTTTCGTGTACCAGACCTGCTCTTTGCCACCGTTGCATCGCTACTGTCGCTCTACGCGCTCTTGCCGGTGCTCTCGCGCTTAGAGACAGGAGCAAAGGGGAGCGCGGGCTTCTTGAGCAAAATACTACTCTTTTTCTTTGTGGCGATGAGCGCGCTTGCGGGAGTACTTTTTGTGCTTGCGCCGTACCTCGCACCTTTGGTCGCGCCAGGTATAGCAGGAGAGCAGTTGGTGTTGTTGATGCGGATATTACTGCTGCAGCCGATACTGCTCGGCGCCTCAAATATTCTTGCGTCGCTTACCCAGATGAGACACCGATTTTTGCTCTATGCAATTTCGCCACTACTCTACAACCTCGGCATCATCATCGGCATTATGGAGCTGTATCCCCGAATGGGCATGGCGGGGTTGGCATGGGGCGTAGTGTTGGGTGCAGGTTTGCACGTGGGCATACAACTGCCTTTCTTTTCCTCCGAGCGGGGGAGCAGTATGTCGTTTAAAGAAGCGTTTGGCTATCTGCGCGAGGTGCTCGGTCTGTCGGTACCGCGCACGCTGGCGCTGTCTATGGGACAGATATCGCTCCTGATACTGACCGCAATGGCGTCATTTTTTGCCCCCGGTTCTATAGCAGTGTTTATGTTTGCATTCAACCTCCAAGCGGTGCCACTCACTATTATCGGTGTCTCATACTCGGTGGCGGCATTTCCCACACTCTCGCGCCTGCATGCGGCAGGCGAGAGGCGGGAGTTCCTCAGCCACATCGAAGCGGCACTCCGGCACATGCTTTTTTGGGCAATACCCGCGACCGTTTTTGTTATTGTGCTGCGCGCGCAGTTGGTGCGCACGATACTGGGCGCAGGAGCTTTTGATTGGGAGGCGACACGGCTTACTGCAGCGGCGCTCGCGCTTTTTGTGGTGTCACTGTGCGCGCAGAGTATTAGTCTACTTATTGCGCGAGGCTACTATGCCGCGGGGCGGACACTGCGACCGCTTATATTTGCATTAGTATCGGTCGGGGCCGCGATTATAAGTGCCGTATCTTTGAGCACCCTTTTCCACGCCAGCCCGATATGGCGCAACTTTCTTGAGTCTCTTTTGCGCGTCGCCGACATACCGGGCACGACGGTGCTGATGCTCGCACTTGGGTACTGTATCGGTGCCTTGTTGCAGGCGGCCGTAGGACTCTACTACTTCTCGCGCGACTTCTCCTTTTCGCTCCAAGGATTGCGGACGCTCGCATTCCAGAGTTTTGGTGCATCAATTATCGGCGGAGCCGCCGCGTACGCGATGCTTGCCTATGCAGGCAGTTTCTTAGATATCAATACGGTCGTGGGGATTGTATCGCAAGGGCTTATTGGCGGCATCTCGGGTCTGGTGGTTACGGTCTGCGTACTCGCACTCTTAAAAAATCGCGAGCTGATAGAAGCGTACGGCTCGTTGCACAAACGCTTTGTCAAAGAGCCGCCCGCGGTCGAAGCCACCGACGTCGCGTAATTGGTCAAAAACTGCTACATTCTCTCTTGTGCAACACATTCGCAACTTCTCCATCATTGCTCACACCTGCCCCGTTAGAACGCAGGGCGTTTCTAACGGGGTCGACCATCCCATTAGAAAGCAAAGCTTCTAACGGGACAGACGGCATACTCATATGAACCACATACGAAATTTTTCAATCATAGCGCATATAGATCATGGAAAAAGTACATTGGCTGACCGGTTTTTGGAGGTGACCAATACGATAGAAAAGCGCAAAATGCGCGAGCAGGTGCTCGACTCGATGGACCTTGAGCGCGAGCGGGGTATCACCATAAAAATGCAACCCGTTAGAATGAGCTACACACTTTCTAACGGGTCAGGACCGGCGCAAACCTATCAGTTAAATTTGATTGATACCCCCGGGCATATCGACTTTTCTTATGAGGTGTCGCGCGCGCTCACCGCGGTGGAGGGCGCTATTTTGCTCGTTGATGCCACCCAAGGTGTGCAGGCACAAACGCTCACGACCCTGCGCAGTGCGCGCGAGCAAGGGCTGGTCATTATCCCCGCTATTTCTAAAATTGACTCGCCCTTGGCGATGGTAGAGGACACCAAGCTGCAACTTTCTAAACTGCTCGGCATTTCGCCGGACAGCATACTTGCGTGCTCGGGTCGGACAGGGGATGGGGTGGAGGATTTGATAAAGGCGGTCATTGAACGTGTGCCCCCGCCGAAACCTTCTGGTGCAAAAGACGCGCAAGCGCTGGTGTTCGACTTTCAATACTCCGACCATCAAGGGGTCATCGTCTTTTTGCGCATGTTCGGCGGCTCGGTCAAAAAGGGCGATGCGCTGGAGTTTGCGGCGAGCGGACGCCGGTTCGCCGCTCTGGAGGTGGGCACCTTTTCACCGACCCCAAAAATCGCCGACAAGCTGAGCGCGGGAGAGATAGGCTACATCGTGACCGGCATCAAAGAGCCGGGGTTTGCCCGCGTCGGCGACACGGTACGCACCCAGAAGAGCACCACACCGCCCTTGGCGGGCTATGGCGAGCCGCGACCGGTGGTGTGGGCATCTTTGTACCCCGAGAGCCAAGACGACTTTACTGCACTGCGCCAAGCGCTCGGCCGGCTGCGGCTCAGCGACTCGTCACTCTCGTTTGAGGAGGAGTCGTCAGGGATGCTGGGGCGCGGCTTCCGTTGCGGGATGCTGGGCATGTTGCATCTGGAGATTGTGACCGAGCGTTTGCGCCGTGAGGCGCACTTGGCGCTCATTGTCACCACCCCGAGCATCGAGTACGAGGTAGAAACAAAAGACGGCAAGCGCGTGAGTGTGTACTCCGCACCCCAATTCCCCGAGCATGGACAGATTGTCAAAGTGTGGGAGCCGTTTGTCGAGGTGGAGATATTATTGCCAGCCGACTATTTGGGCAACACCGTGACGCTCTTGTTTGAACACGAGGCGGTGACCGAGGCGACAGAAAACTTTTCTGAAGGGCGGATCAAGCTTACGGTGGTGATGCCCTTGCGCGAGCTGATGCGCAACTTTTTTGACAAAATTAAGAGCGCCACTTCGGGCTATGCATCAGTCTCATACCAAATGCGCGAGTTGCGCGTGGCCGATGTGGCTCGTCTCGACATTTTAGTGGCCGATGAGTTGGTGCCGGCATTTTCGCGCATTGTGGCCAAGCATCGCGTGGACGAAGAGGCTATCGCCGCCGTAGAAAAATTGTACGGGATACTCCCGCGGCAGATGTTCAGCACTAAAATCCAAGGCCAAGCCTTGGGGCGCATTATTTCATCGCGTACGCTCTCGGCTATGAGCAAAAACGTGACTCAATACATGTACGGCGGCGATATTACCCGCAAAATGAAGCTCCGCGAAAAGCAAAAGAAAGGCAAGGCAAAGATGAAAGAGCGCGGCAAGGTCAATATCCCCGAGGAGGTATTCCTCAAGATGGTCAAAGGAGAGTAGGGGGAGCCTTTAGACGCCGTAGGCAAAGCTGGAGATAATCATCGAGCCTATCACCACCACGCCGATTGTAATGCTGATGATTCTAACGATGCGTTCTCTGTTTTTTCCAAACATGGGGGTATTATAAGCGATATGCGCGAGTTTAAAAAGCGCCGCACGGTGGGGGCAGAAATCCTCAGGATAACGGTCGGCTTGGTCGGCGTGGCGCTACTGTGCCTAGGGGCTTTTTTTGCCGCACGCGGGGCATGGGACATGTATGGCAAGTTTGCCGGTGCGGCTACGGCGCGGGCCCAAGCCGAAGCCCAACTGCAGGACTTGCAGGCTCGGCACCAAAAAATAGCTACCGAGGTGTCAGAGCTAGAATCTCCGCGCGGGCTGGAGGCCGAGCTGCGCGAGCGCTATGGGGTGGCTCGCCCTGGAGAAGGAGAGATACAGATAGTACGACAGGCGAGTTCGACCGAGATACTCCGGCAGGAACCCAACGTATTTCAAAAGCTGTGGCGCTCGCTCTTGGTTTGGTAATCGGTGCGAGTGGGGAGAATCGAACTCCCGCCCGATGCTTGGGAAGCACCAGTTCTGCCACTAAACTACACTCGCTAGTAACTCTATTTTGCTTCGATACCTCCCCGATGATATACTAGTTTTTATGGATAAAAAAGTAACGATTTATACGACGCCGACCTGCCACTTCTGCCAAGCGGCCAAGGAATTCTTTACCGAAAAGGGGGTGCAGTACACCGCCTTTGATGTATCTGCCGATGCGCAAAAGCGCGAGGAGATGATTAAGCTCACCGGTCAGTTGGGCGTACCCGTCATCGTCATCGGCGAGGACATCATGGTTGGGTTCGACAGGCAAAAGATAGCCGATAAGCTCGGGATCGCGGCCTAGTAAATCCCGTTTAGTACAGATACTCTTAAAACCGGCCGCAAGGCCGGTTTGTTCGTCCCCGTAGTTCAATAGATAGAACAGCCCCGTCCTAAGGGGTAGATGTGGGTGCAATTCCTGCCGGGGACACAAAAGACAGAAATAGCTGCCCTGCGGCAGGTTTTCTGCTTTGTGTCGGGCACAGCGATGTTTTGCATTTGCAAAACCGCGAGCCGGGGTCGCGAGCGAGTTTATCGACGGATAAACTCGACTTGTGACCAAGAATTAGTGATAAAATGGGTAGATGGACCCGGAGATAAAGGCGCTGCAGGATGAGATTAAGCGCGTGGGGGCGGTGAGCGCCGATACCAACCGCTTGGTGCACAGCATGCGCCGCTCCCAGCGGTGGAAGTCTCTTTTGAGTATTATGTGGTGGATGGTAATACTCGGCTTTGCAGGCGCGTCATACTTCTATATACAGCCCTACATCAAACAGGCGACCGATGCGTACGGCAATGCCAAAGACTTTCAGGTGCAGATACAGGACTTCTTTGCCCAGTTTGGGCGCAAGGCGCAGTAATGGTGCTTGGGGCCAGGATCGAACTGGCGACATCTTCCTCTTCAGGGAAGCGCTCTACCAACTGAGCTACCCAAGCGGTACCAGCGATTCTAGCCTAATTTGACTTAACTTTCAATTTTGCTTGGCGTCCCTTGTCGAGCTTCGGCAATTTGATTATCAAAAGTCCGTGCTTCTCGGTTGCTTCAGCATCTTCTATCTCTATTTCTTGCGGGAGCACAATGGTGCGTGCAAACGAGCCCCAGTACAATTCTTGAAAGAAAAAGTCACCATTGCTGCCTTCGGTGTGGCGCTCGCGGCGGCCCTTGATGGTGACCATGTCACGGGTAATGGATACGTCGAGGTCTTCGGGGCGTACGCCCGCAATCATCGCCTTGATGATGATGTGGCTCGGGGTCTGGTGGACGTCTACCGCCAGTTCGCCGGCCTCTTCCTCTTCTTCCATCACCTCCATCGTAGTGGAGCCTGCGGAAGAATTGACGGGGATCTGTTTGCTTTTTGCAGGAGGATACGCCGCACCGCCCTGTTCGAGCTCGTCAAAGGTATAGTCCTCAGTTTCGCTCCCGGTGAGCCATTCAAATAAAGATCGTTTTTCTTTTGCCATAAATACTTAACAGAAGTCGCGCGCCGGTTGTTTGATCTGCTCGGTGAGGAAAAGCATCACGATGATACCAAACCAGATGCAGAGGAATACCCAGAAGGTTGCTCCTCCACCACCTCCTAGTATAAAAAAATTAAACATCGTATGCAAGAAAATGGCGAGGATAACTCCGCAGAGTGCATAGAGGCGCTTAGTGGCGGCATTTTTGTAGAAGGCGAGTGCAAGCGCCACACCAATGGTGGCCGAGGAGAGCGTGTGGAGTAGTGTTGCACCTATAAAGCGCAAGTCGCCAGTAATAATGGTGCGGATAATGTCGCCGTTTTGTAGCGGTGTGAGTAAAAAGAGCATGTTTTCAAAGGCCGAAAAGCCGAGTGCTACCGTGACCATGTATATAACCGCGTCGAGTGGCTCATCAAAGACCTTAAGTCGCAGAGCCACAAGGTATGCGGCACCGAATTTGAGCAACTCTTCTATCACCGCCCACACAAACAACAGCGAGGTGCCCGTAAAGTAGAGCATCGCCTTTTGTTCGCTCCAGAGGGCTATAAACACGGTGACCCCGCCGGCCACAAAGGTCAAAAGTAGGTAGCGTTTAGGCTCTGGCTCGCAGCGGTCTTCCATCAGCCAAAAGGTCAGCCACAACAATGCAGGAACAACGCCTCCCAGCATCGCAACAAAAAGCACAGGGGACATGGCCCTTATTGTACCACTAGGCTACGGGCCACTTAGCAACCATCAAGAGGTCTTTGTCTTTCGATATAGATGACCAAATCTCCTCGGTTATAAACGGCATAAACGGATGCAGGAGCCTGAGCGAGTTTTCCAATATATAGTAGAGGCTTTCGCCGTACTCAGGCTTGCCCTTACTCTCTTCTATAATCTGCGCCGCAAAGCGGTCCCATACGTAGTGATACAGCTTCTCCGCGGCCATATAGATGCGGTACTCCTCGATGTCTTTGGTGATGTCCTTGGCCATCGCGTCGAACTCGTCTTTAAGCTCGGGTTTTATAGCGCCAGTACGCTCCTGAGAGAGTACAAAGCGCGTAATGTTCCAGAGCTTGTTGGCAAACTTTTTGTACGCACCTATTTTTTGCGGGTCGAGGTTGAGGTCGGTACCCGGCGTGTTACCCACAATGAGACCCATGCGTAGTGCATCAGTGCCGTACTCGTTTGATACATCAAGCGGAGAGATGACATTGCCCTTGGACTTGCTCATCTTTTTGCCTTTGGCATCGCGCACGAGCCCGTGCAGGTATACATATTTAAACGGCACCTCGCCCGTGCGATACAACCCGAGCATCAGCATGCGCGCCACCCAGAAAAACAGTATATCCGCACCCGTCTCCATCACGGTAGTGGGGTAGAAGTTTTTAAAATCCTTACCATCGGGGTAGCCTAGCGTTGCAAACGGCCACTGGCCCGATGAAAACCACGTGTCGAAGGTGTCGATGTCTTTGGCCCACGTGCCCTCCGTAGCCTTGGCGGAGGAGGGGCCTTCGTCTCCTATATATATTTCGAGCACATTCCCCTCTGTATCCTTTCTAAACCACGCAGGAATAGGGATACCCCAGACAATTTGGCGCGAGATGTTCCAGTCTTGGATATTTTCCAGCCAGTGCAAAAGCACCTTCTCGTGACTTTCAGTCAAAACTTTTACCTCGCCGCTCTTTACGGCCTCGATTGCGCGCTTGGCGAGCGGCTCCATCTTTACAAACCATTGCTCCTTAATTTGCGGCTCTATTTCGCGCTCGCATTTGTAGCAGACAGGCACCTCGTGCTCGTACTCCTCGGTCTTTTCTACCAAACCTTTGGCTTGCAGCTTTTCTACAATTTTTGGGCGCGCGTCTTTGATGCTCATGCCGGCAAACTCTCCTGCAATGGGGAGGAGCTTGCCGCGCCAGTCGATGACCTGCTCAAACGGGAGTTTGTGGCGTTGAGCGATTTCGAAGTCGATTGGGTCGTGCCACGGTGTGATGGTCATCACTCCGGTACCGAACGCGGGGTCGATCGCTTCGTCTTTTATAACGGTTGCGGTGATAGGGCCGTTGATCCACTCCAGCTCGAGTTGCTGACCGTCTTGGTACTGCGCGTAGCGCGCATCATCGGGGTGCATCACCACGTACTTGTCGCCGAACTTTGTTTCGGGGCGCGCGGTCGAGATAGTAAACGGTCCGTACTTAAAGTAGTAGAGCGAGTCTTTGCGGTTGATACGCTCGGTCTCGAGGTTGGAGAGCGAGGTTTGGTGTTTGGGGCACCAGTTCACAATCCGCGCTCCGCGATAGAGCAAGTCGTCTTTGTGGAGTTGTTTGAACGTGTCGTACACGGTGCTTATGACACGCGGGTCGAGCGTAAAGACTTCGCGCGACCAGTCGGTCGAAGCACCGAGCTGACGCAATTGCCCCTCCATAAAACTTTTGTTGGAGAGCGTAAAGTCCATTATTTCTTTGTAGAGCGCCTCGGGCTCCATCTGAAAGCGTGAGCGGCCCTCCTTCTCTAACTGCTTTTCGTACACGACCTGTGTTTCAAACCCTGCATGATCCGCTCCGGGGAGCCAGAGTGCACGCTTTCCGCGCATGCGTGCAAAGCGCACCATGATGTCCTGCAGGGTTACAAACAGCGCGTGTCCGGCGTGGAGAGAGCCATTGGCATTGGGCGGCGGCATGATGATAGTAAACGGCTCACCATCTTGCTTGGGCAGGTTGTCGGGGTTGAAGTAGCCGGAGTCCTCCCACTTTTTGTATATAGCACCCTCGACCGCTTGCGGGTTGTAGGGCTTAAGAAATTTTGGGTCTACTTCTTTGGGCATGTGCCCTATTCTAGCTTGCTATAGATAGATTTCCAACGGCGCGCAGGTCGCTTCCTACAGCGTCATTTTTGCCGCTAAGCGCGCGGACGAGAGCCGCTTGGGCGATCATGATTGCGTTGTCGCCGGTTATAGAAAGCTCGGGGAGGCGCAGGTCGACATCGGGGAACTCTTCTAATACGAGCGCCTCTACTTTTTCGCGGATGTAGCGGTTGGCCGCAACGCCGCCGCCTATCACAAATGTTTTAGCCCCTGTGTCCCAGAGTGCTTTGCGGGTTTTGCTTACCAACACTTCTGCAATCGCATCTTCGAGCTCTGCGGCAAAGGCCGCAACTTCATCAGGCGAGAGTGTTTGTATGCCGCCGCGGTCGCGCAGCGCGTAGAGCGCGGCGGTTTTAAGACCGGAGAAAGAAAAATCGCAGGTGTTTGAATTAATCATTGGCCGCGGGAGTTTTGGTGCCGCAAGAATTTGTCCAGAAAAAGGTCCTCGGGTCGGCTCCGCCTCAACCAGACCATTTTTCTGTCCAACTTCTTGCCTGCTGCGATGTTGCTGTGCAAGTTTCGAAATCTCCGGACCGCCGGGGTAGGGCAGGCCGAGCATGCGAGCCACCTTATCAAACGCTTCGCCTACTGCATCATCGAGCGTCTTGCCAATTATTTCGTACTGCAGCCACTCGCGCATCAGCACAAACTCGGTGTGTCCACCCGAAATCAAAAGCGCGAGTGCAGACATTCTAACGTTTTGCAAAATGTTTGAACGTTCGCCGTTGGGCTGAGCGAGCGAGGATATAAAATGCCCTTCCATATGATTGGTGGGCAGTAATGGAACCTTTTTTTCTGCTGCGATTTTTTTTGCAAACTCAATACCGGTCCAGAGCGCGGGTTCCAATCCGGGGCCGTGCGTTACCGCCACTGCATCAAACTCCTCGTCTTTAAATTGCTCGTAGAGCGCGGGCAAATTCTTTTCGTGCTCGCGCTTGGCCAAGTTGGGATACACGCCGCCATAGGGGGAGTGGAGCAGCGCTTGCGAGAGCAGTGCCGCCTTTTTTGTTTCAAATATAAATGTCGAACCCTCCTTCCGTCCCTCAACAAGTGCAATGCCTGTCTCGTCGCAGGAGGTTTCTATCGCTAAAATTTTCATCGGTGCACCCTGAGAGATTCGAACTCCCGGCCTACCCCACGTCAAGGGGTCGCTCTACCAACTGAGCTAAGGGTGCGCAGAAATACAATAGCAAAAAACTACTTATTTGTCTGCGGAGGAGGTGAGATTCGAACTCACGGTGAGGTTTCCCCCACGCCACATTTCGAGTGTGGTGCCTTCGACCACTCAGCCACTCCTCCGTGGGTCTAGCCAGAACAAAGTACCATTTTTTAGTGATTTAGGCTATAGTTTTGGACATAGGCCCCATCGTCTAATGGTTAGGACGAGTGCTTTTCAAGCACTAAACCGGGGTTCGACTCCCCGTGGGGTCACCAAGTCAGAAGTTTTGGTGTCATTTGGCCTATTAAGCTCGTAAACTAAGGACATTTTCTTGGTTCCAAATATCTTGCCGTTAAACTCCGCTTTTCAGGAAATACCTGATTTTGGAACCGCGCACGTTGTTCTGGGTAGGGGGCAAGCTCAATCCATGTTTTTGCGGTCTCTCTTACAAAGCGGAAGCAGTACTCAAGTGCCATATCCATGTCAAACTCCTCGGCTTGCTTCTCATTGAGCAAGAGCTTTTTCTCGCTGATCGTGCGGTCGATAAGGGCTTTCTGTTCTAGGAACTCTGTATCGCTGTAAGTGCCCGCCCGGTTCTTATCAAAGACTCGCTGGCGCTCTGTCTCTAATACCGCGATCTCTTTGCGTATTCGGGCATTATCTGCGTCTAGGGGGCATGATTTTTTAAGTTGCCACTAGACTTCGCGCCTTTCTTGGTTAGAATCCACTTAGAGCTCTTTTGGATTAGGGGAGATACATGCAAAAGGCAGTCGAGTACACCTTGGACCATCCGAGGGTTAAGTTGCTCAGAAGGCTCTTCGAAGACAACCAACAGACTTGGGGCAAAGAGCCCTACGTCAGTTTTGAAGTCCTGTTCGATGCGTTTAGGATTGATCGCAGTTTCCTAGGGGTGTCGAAAGAGGTGGGGAGGAGCTACAACAATGTTCGCCGTCTGTACTACCGCTATTTTGTAAAGCTCTTTCCAGCGAAGGACGGCTTCGAGCGCTCGCGTAGGCGAGCGCTCCGACGGCAGCAGACGAACAAGAGTGTCCGTGCTCAGGGCGACTCTCATGACCCTGTGTTGCAGACGGCTTTGCGAGTGGCTCGTGAGCATGGGTGTAAGGTGGAGCAAGTGTTGACTCCTCGTCCGCTTGGGTTTCGCAAGAAGGCCTGCATCAGACGGTTCAAGGTCAACTGGAACCTTTGCACCCTGCATCTTGGCACCGTAACGGATGGTGGCCGGTATGCGGTTGTACAATGTCATCAAAAAGAGTTGGAACTTTATGACGCCATCGTGGTGTACGTTCCTCTCGAAGGGGCTGCACCACTGTTCTTTGTAGTGCCGATGCCCAACTTTTTGGAACTTATGTTCGGGGATTCCAAAAAGATCATGCGATATGCACTCTTCCCGCTCGAGCATCCTGTACGCAAGGGTCGCCCAATGAACCTTGCTCGCTATAAAGACGCTTGGCATCTATTGACGTGGAAAGACCAAACAAACGCCGCAGCCTAACTCTAGGCTGCGGTTTTTTATTTTTGAGGCGCAAGCAGGTGGCAAAACTGCCCGTAATTGCGTACTATGCAAAAATGCAGTCACAGCAACTACAGCCCGAGGAGTTTGATGCGCATATCGTACAGGGCACCTTTCGGCTCTCCTTCGTGGGTATGTCCAACGCCGGCAAGAGCTACCGCTCCAAAGTGCTCGCCAAAGAGAAGGATTTTTTGTGGTATCAAGTAGATGAAGAAATTCAAAAAGAGCTTGGGTTTGCGACGATGGAAGAGATATCCGCGTGGATAGGGTACCCGACCAACACCGGCTACAAAGAGCGCGAGGCAAAGTATTTGGAGCTGGAGAATCATTTTACCCGCGAGGCAGCGATGAAGACTGGCGGCAAAAACTTTGTGTTTGATACGACGGGCAGTGTCGTCCATCTACTGCCAGAAACCCTGCAAATTCTCAAAGAAAATTGTTTAGTGGTACATCTAGACATTGGTGAGGACTCTTTGGACAAAATGGTTGAGCGGTTTTTTGCCGAGCCCAAGCCGGTCGCGTGGGGCGACTACTTTACAATCCAAGCAGGGGAGAGCGAGGCCGATGCCCTACGCCGCTGCTACCCAAAACTTTTGCACGACCGTCTCCAGATGTACCGCTCGCTCGCTCATATCAACATCCCCGCTGCGGATCTACGCGACAAGTCGGCCGACGAAACACTCGCGCTTGTCCGCGCCGCTTTGCACGCGCCTACACTTGTTGCGGCCTAAAGGTTTTAAACTTCCGTTATACTGTATAGAATGCGCAACCGTTCTCCGTGGATTCATCAGCTCGACAAGGACCGCGCCCACCAGCGGCTGTCGGGGGATATTACGACCGATGTGGTTATTGTAGGCGCCGGCATAGCCGGCATAGCCACGGCGTTTTTTGCACTTAAATACACCACACAAACGGTATCGCTCGTCGAGGCGTACAAGTTGGCGCACGGGGCGTCGGGGCACAACGCGGGCCAAGTGGCCACTTATTTTGAAAAAGGGTTTGCAAACATGGTCAAAGATTTCGGTCTCCATGAGGCCGCATCCGCCCAGGCGGCCATCAATAATGCGTGGGAGCTGATTAATGAAATGTACCGCGACGCAGGGCTGGATATTTTCTTCAATCAGGAGCTCGGCCATGACGGCTACTCGACCTACGAACAGGTGGTCGGGGCGCTGGAAGAGGCGCGGCTGAAGCGGCAAGGAGGCCTCGATCCCGAGCATATGGGCATCGCCGTGAACGCTCCGTTTCTGGATGACATTCCGCCGCAGTATGTAGGGCTCTACCGCGCCATACCGCATGCGACCGTCCTTGAGATGCTCGAGACCAAAAACCCGGTATTCCTTGCAGTTTCCTCGCTTAAAAAGGGCTCAATCAACAGCGCCCTTTTTTGTGAGAAAATCGTCGGCTATCTGCTGGGGGCATATCCGGAGCGTTTTGCGTTGTACGAGCACACCCCGGTGCATAAAATTATTTTAAGCCCCGACGGGGCCGTACTCGACGCGGACAGGCATGTGGTGCTCGCCAAGCATGTCGTGCTGTGCACTAACGGGTTCGAGAACTTCCACATCATCAACGAAAACGGGCTGGAGCTGGATACTAAGTTCCACTACAGTGTGCGAGGCCGGGTCGCTTATATGTCGGCGTATCTCGAGCCGGCCGACAACCCGCCTATCGCCACCAGCTACGAAACGCCCGAGGAGCCGAGCGACTATATTCCGTATTACTACCTGACACGCCGCCCGTATGAGTTTGAGGAGGGGATGGTGCACAATCTTATATCAATCGGCGGGCCGGAGGAGCCGTTTGCGGACAATACGTACTCACAGGAGGTCGAGTACCCCGAGCGGGCGATAGAGGTACTCAACCGTTTTGTGCACGAGATTTATGCGCCTGAAAAAGAGGGCCGCGTCGACTATGAGTTTACCTGGCATGGTCTCATGGGCTACACGCAGAACGGAATGCGCATGATAGGACCCGAGCCGCAGAATCCGGTGCTCCTGTACAACCTCGGTTGTAACGGGGTGGGCATTCTTCCCTCTGTTTTCGGAGGCAGGCAGATAACCAGGCATCTTGCGGGGGAGAAGGTCCCGCCCTCGGCGTTTGATGTCCCGAAGCGTCTTACTTTGCCGCCTTTATAAAAAAGTAGATATCTTCGAGTGCTTTGACCGCGTCGCCTGCGGCGATGTTGTTTTGGTGATAGATGCCGTCCGAGCAGTCGCCTGCGGCCCATATGCCGGTGGTGCTGGTGCGCTGGGTCTTGGCGTCGACTTTAATTTTGTCCCACTCGTCTAAGTCGACCACGCCCTTAACTGGCGCGGTGGCGGGGATCATCCCAATTTCTACAAAAACCGCCGCAACAGGGATGTCGGTGATGGCACCGGTTGCATTGTCTTTGACCGAAATCGCGTTTACAAATTGCGCACCCTTGACCTCGACCGGCGTTACGTTGACCAGCGTCTTCATATTGGGGTGGGCGAGCACGGCGTCGACAGTGGCTTTGTCTGCCTTTAAAAACTCGGGGGAGCGGTGTATAAGGGTGACCGACTTGCAGTAGGCAAGCAGCTGCGCGGCGGTCTCAAAACCTGCATTGCCGCCGCCTACGACCGCAACATCTTGTCCAGAAAAAATAGGTCCGTCGCACGAGGCACAATAGGTGACACCTTTGTTCTCAAATTGTTCGGCACCAACTGCTTCCAACTTTTTGCGTGAGCCACCAGTTGTTACCAACACTGCTTTGGCCGTATAGCTTGCTTTAGGAGTCGTGACAGTAAATCCGCCATCAGCCTTAGTAACGCTGGTTGCTCGCTGACCTATGATGAGCTCGAGCGTGTCGGAGGCATACTCGCGCAGATGCTTCTCAAGATTTTTAGCCATCTCCATACCGCTGATATGCGGAGTGCCTATCCAATTTTGGACGTCCTGACTGTCGGTCGATTGTCCGCCGATGGTTTCGGCAATCAGCACCGTTTTAAGACGCTTACGCGCCGCGTATACTCCTGCGGCGACACCCGCAGGCCCGCCGCCGATTACTACGAAGTCGTACATAGTGCAAAGATTTTATCACAAAAAAGCCCCTTGCGGGGCTTTTCTTTCCTATTTCATCTTCGGGCGGCGGAGGAACGAGGGAACTGCGCCCCACTCGTCGTCTTCGTCGGCGGGCTTCGGCGTGGCAGCGGGCTTGGCCGGCTCTGCATCCTTAACCTCCTCTTTTTTAGCAGGAGCAGGGGTGTTGAAGATCTTGCCGATGACTGGAGCGTCTTCTACCTCCTTCTCGCGGAAGGTGCTAAAGAGCGGCGTACCGCGCGGGGCTATACCCGGCGTAGGGAAGCCGGTCGCAATAACGGTGACACGCACCTCGCCTTTCTTTAGCTTTTCGTCGCGGACCGCGCCGAAGATGATTTTGGCGTTCGGGTCGACCGATTCAGTAATTATTTTTGCGGCTTCGTGTACCTCGAGCATGCCGAGGTCGTCTCCTCCGGCGATGGCAAACAAGACACCCTTTGCACCGTTGATAGAGAGTTCAAGTAGGGGAGAAGAGACGGCGGCCTTGGCTGCGGCAGCGGCGCGGTTTTCGCCCGAGGCGACACCGATGCCCATGAGTGCCGAGCCGGCGTTCTCCATCACTGCGCGGATGTCGGCGAAGTCTACGTTGATGATGCCGGGGTTGGTGATGAGGTCAGAGATGCCTTCGACTGCTTGTTTGAGCACGTCATCGCACATCGCAAAGGCGTGTTTGAGTGTTGTGTCCTTGGCTACCGTGGCAAGGAGGCGGTCGTTGGGGATGACGATGAGCGCGTCTACCTCTTTGCGCAAATCTTCGAGGCCTTGGTCGGCGAGGCGCATGCGCTGCGCACCTTCAAACGAAAACGGCTTGGTCACCACAGCGACGGTGAGTGCCCCCATCTCTTTGGCCGTGCGCGCAACAACCGGTGCGGCGCCGGTGCCGGTGCCGCCACCCATACCGCAGGCGACAAACACCATGTCACTGCCTTTGAGCGACTGCTGCACTTCCTCTTTTGTTTCTTCTGATGCGCGTTTGCCCAACTCGGGGTTCATGCCGGCGCCGAGTCCGCGCGTGAGGTTCTTGCCGATGTGAATCTTTTTCTTTGCAAGCGAGTGATGGAGATCTTGCGCATCGGTGTTGATCGCGATGAAGTCTACGCCGCGTACTTTAGAGTCAATCATGTGATTGACGGCATTTTTACCCG
The DNA here is from genome assembly GCA_943355135.1 of Candidatus Nomurabacteria bacterium. GTDB lineage: Bacteria > Patescibacteriota > Minisyncoccia > Phycocordibacterales > SBAW01 > GWA1-54-10. The sequence continues at coordinate 18,723 of CALREG010000003.1, forward strand.
AGCCGCCGACGCCGACGACGCGGATCCGTGCGAACGCTTCTACCTCTGGTTGTACTTGCGGCATAAATAATTTCAAGATTTCCTAGTAAATTGCCGCATCACTGTAACACTGCTCGCTCAGCGCTTGCAAGCAAGCACAAATCCACACCAAGCGCGCGAGGTGCATAACCAAAAAAAGCCTGCTGTATAGGGCTTTTTTGTCTACTCACTAAAACTATTGACGCCTTATCCTTTTGTATCCCACTGCCTACGGGAGAAATTTTTTAAACCAGCGCCAGAGGTTAGAAAACATTTCGGTGAGTGTATTGTGCTCGGGCGACTCCAGCTCATGTCCGCCATCGAAGCCCCAAATAGTGAGTCCGTAGGCGACTGCCCAACTGGAGTCGCGCAGCTGCATTTTTTGTGCGCCCTCGGCCACTGGTGCCGTGCGCGAGGGGAGGCGCAGTACCGCTTTGGCCAAGTCGGCCACGGTTTGTATTGAGGAGCCGCCGCCGGTCAAAATAATTCCTGCAGGTAGTAACTCGTCTTTGCCGATTTTTTTCAGGTGTGCTTCCACCAGCTTAAACATATCGCTCACGCGCTTGCCGATGATGTCATCTATTTTGCGCTTGGGGTACGGGGCGCCGAGCACCGCACCCATCTTCAACTGCTCGGCGTCCTCGGGGCTGATGCGCAGGCCGAGTGCGAGGTCGTTGGTGATGTCGGCGGCGCCGACAGGAAAGACTTTGATTGATACCGGCACCGAGTCTTCAAACACGATGACCGAAAGGGTTTCTGAGCCGATATTGGCCAAGACACAACCCACACGCTTTTGCATTTTAGAAAGGGCGACAAACGAAGCTGCGAGTGGTGAGGCACAAACATCGTCTACCTCAAAGCCCGCGTCTTCTACGGCGGTTTGGAGGTCGGTGACATGGCGCTCCATGCAGGTAATAAAAAGGGTCTCAACCGAGATGCGCTGACCTTTCATCCCGATAGGGTTTTTGGCCAGCACGCGCACGCCGTCGACGGTGTAGCGCAGGGGGATGGTGTGCAAAATTTTGCGGTTTTGGCGCGCGACCGCGGGGAGCGCCTCGAAGCTCACCTTTTCGGCACGGGGCAGGTCGCGCGCGGTGATGATTGAGTCGCCGCGCTCCACGACTGTCTCGCCCCGAGAGAACGACTCTTCTATCCCGATGCCGCCCACGCCGATGTACACGTGCTTAACCTTGACCCGCGCGGCCTTGCTGGCTTGTGACACTGCCGCGGCGACCGAGCGCGCTACTTCTGGTATAGAAACGATGTAGCCTTGGCGCAATCCGCGCGACTCGGCGTATCCGGTGCCCAAAATACGCGGCGGAAGCCGCGGGTCGTCGGAGCGCTCCGCAATTACCACTTTGACGTGGTAGGAGCCTATATCAATACCGGTTACGTGTTTAGCCATTACGTGAGAAGCCGAACCGCTTTAGCAAACGGTCCTCCTCGCGTTCCATTGTAGCACCATGTTTGAGCCCTTTTAGGTGTAAAAGGCCGTGGATAAACAGAAATTCGACACTGTAGGGTTTGGCGGCAGCTTTGCAGATTAAAATTTCGCCGGAGGTTTTAGAAAGGGGGAAGGCGAGCACGTTGGAAACTTTTTTTGCGGGAGACACTTTGTATTTCATCGCTTTGCGCATCTGTGCGGGATACAAAAAGGCGACCGAAAGGTCGTAGCGCTTGCCCAGTATGGCGTCTTTTATTTTTGCAAACGAGGCGGGGACCATTCTAGCGGCGGAACTTGCCGCGGACCGGCTTCTCGAGCATTTTGCCAAGCTTGATAAGCTCTGCTATCTCGTCGCGGCGCGAGATGCGCTTGAGTGCGCCCTTGCGCTGTACGGCCTTAGATTTGGTGCGAGTGTGGTAGCGGTTGCCGCGGATGCGCGGGATAACGCCGGCGCCTTGTACACGCTTCGAAAAGCGGCGGATCAAGTTGATCGCCGATTCGCCCTCGTTTTTAGTTACTTCCGCGTTTGCAGCCATTGCCCGAAGAATATACCACAGGGCCACGCCCTTTGCAAAGGTTGCGGGCAGGCCTACTTCAGGGTTTTGAGGTAGCGGGGGAGGTCGGAGAGCACCACGATGGTTTGGTGGCTGTTATTCATTGCGCGGACTAGCACCGTGCCATCGAGCGCCTCGCGCTGGCCCATGATGAGCAGGTGCGACACGCCGGCGGCGCGGGCAGCCGAAAGTTGCGGAGTAAGCTTGGCCGAGTCGAACGATTGCAGGACAGGGATCCGCGCTTGGCGCAGGACATCAACTACGGAGAGGCCTTCTATCTTTGCGCGCAGGCCGAGTTGGATAAAGTAGACCGCCGGTGTTTGTGCAGAAGGGACCATTTTAAAATTGTCGGCCGACATGCCCTTTTTGCGGAAGAAGATGCTCGCTGATACGCCGCCTGTCTCGGCGCGGGGCGCAAAGGTGCGGAAGTGGTCGTCAAAGCGCCCACCATTGCTGCCCAAAACAGTCGCATCCTCGCCCTCGAGGTCGAACGCAAAGAGCATGCGTGGGTCGCGCTCGTCGCCCATCAACAAATCGTCGAACTCATAGGGCAATGCAAGTCGTTCCGAAAGTTCGAGTACTTCTTTAAAGTGCGCGCGGCTCTTTTCTGAAAGGAAGTTCATCGCGCGTGGGCCACTCTCGACCAGCGCTTTGCAGGAATCATCGGTGCAGTTGTACGGAGCGAGCGGCTCGCGCGAGAGCTTGCTGCGACACTCTTCGTGCAGCGTGCCCGAGTGCTTGCGCACATAGGTTGCAACCTCGCGCTCAAAGCGCACTTTAGAATCTTTGTCGCCTAGCGCATTGAGCCGCACCCGCGCGATAGGGGCGCCCCACTCGGTAATGACCGTAGCAACGGTTTTGAGCAAGACTATTTCTGCAATGCTCTCAGGGACACCGACGATGCTGAGGCCAAACTCGCCGGTCTCGCGTGGTCCTGCAGGAGCAAAGCCGGTAGCGGGGATATACATCGGCGAAGGTGACGCCCAGTAGGCGAGCGTGGGCTCTCCAGGGTGCAGTGAGAGGCTCTGTGCGCAGGCATTGGCTGCCGTTGCAAAGGAGTGTGCGCGTCGCTCAAAGTTTGGCACACGGCGCTCTATCTCGCGAAGCGGACGGAATCCATAAAAAGATGCCACGTCGGCCGCATGCTTTAAAAACGAGGCGGGGGCGGGACGTGAGGATGTTGGCATATTATTGGGTGGGGGTGGCTCCGGGGAAGAATCCTATGTTGTTGACCGGCAGCAGGCGCACAAATGCCCGCCCGATTATGTTGTTGCGCGGCAGTGGCCCCCAGACACGGCTGTCGGAGCTTTCAGGACGGTTGTCTCCCATGACAAAATACTCATCCATTTTGAGCGGATAGGTCTGTGTAGAGCCATTGCCATGGTTAGACACGTACGGCTCGCTCATGGTGAGCGTTGAGCCATCGGTTTTAGTGACTGTGATAGTGTTGCCGTTGATAGAAACTACTTCGCTCGGGAGTCCAATGATGCGTTTGATAAAAAATTCTTTCGGATTTCTCGGATAGCGGAAGATGATGACGTCGCCGCGCTCGGGAGTGTTGAGGCGGTAGGAGAGTTCATCAACTATTAAGTACTGCCCGTTGCGGAAGGTCGGGTCCATCGAGGCACCCGATACTACAAACGGCTGTGCGATGAACAACCGGATAGGAAACACTATCGCGGCAGCTATGAGAACGAATTTGAGTAGCTCGGTGAAAAAATTCTCACTACTCTCAGTCGGCATGGGAGTTATTGTAGTCTGTTTGTTGCACAGTGCAAGTGTAGTTGTATACTGCACCACATGTCTTGGATACTAGCAGGCCTCGGAAACCCAGATGTAGAGTACAACGGCACGCGACACAACGTGGGGCGCGAGTTTGTCGCGCATTTTAAAGACAAGTTGCCGAAGAAGCCAAAGATTCTTGACCTCAATGTATATATGAACAGCTCTGGCGGGCCTATCAAGAAGGCGGTGACCTCTAAAAAAGCTGCCGAGCAGCTGATTGTGGTGCACGACGAGCTCGATTTGCCCTTGGGGAGAGTCAAAATATCTTTTGGTTCATCGGCTGGTGGTCACAACGGCATCAAGTCGATAGAAAAGGCGCTCAAGACCAAGGACTACGTGCGTGTACGTGTCGGCATTTCGGGCTCGACACCAAGTGGCAAGCTCAAACGCCCTGCACCTGAGAAGATTACTGACTTTGTGTTGGGTAAATTTAAACCTACTGAAGCTGACAAGCTTAAAAAAGCACGCAAGATTGTAGGTGAGGCACTCGAGCTCCTGCTGACCGAGGGCTTGAGCCCCGCGATGACGGAAATCAACTCACGTTGACTCAAGAGGAGGAAGTGATAGGGTGGGGCAGGAGTTTAATGGGAGGTGCTCATGCTGTTCCTTAGCGAGTCGATGTTTCTTGCGGCGCTCTTGATTATCGGCGCTGGCATTGTGGGCTATTGGCATGCCAAACGGTACGGTCGTGACTCCGGCGCCAACGCGATGTGGATCATCTTGTTCGTGGGTTTTCTGTTCGCGGCACTGGTGAAGAGCTGGGGGGTTGCACGCTACCCGCAGCACACAGCGATCTTTCGGGAGCTCGACGACATGCTTTTTTGGGTCACCATACTCGTCGTCATATCTTGGCTTCTGGGCGCAATCATCGGTACTCGAAAACCGAAGGCCGATTCGGCGATCCAGAAGCAGGCATAATCAAAACCGCCCCGATTGCTCGGGGCGGTTTTTTCTTTGATTTTATTTCTTGTCTCCGTACGAGAGCGCCATGCGCATCTCTTTGGGATCGAAGAGCGAGATGGTGAAGTGGTAGCGCTTGCCGAGCTCTAGGCTGGAGCGGAGCTTCTCTTCAGTGCCGAACTCCGAGACGTGTACGAGGCCCGCGATGCCCTCCTCAATAGAGGCGAGAGCGCCGTGCTTGTTGAACTTGATGACCACACCCTCAACCTTGTCGCCCTTGTTGTATTTGGTCGACGCAGTCTGCCAAGGATTGTCCTTCATCGCCTTGACCGACAAGCTGACCTTGCCGTCTTTGATATCAATTATTTTGACCTTCATCTTGTCGCCGACTTTAAAGAAGTGGCGCGGATCATCCACGAGGCCCCAATCAATCTCCGAGATGTGCACGAGCCCCTCAAGACCCTCCTCGAGTTTAAAGAAGGCGCCGAAGTCCACCATGCCGGTGACCTCGCCCATGACCACGTCGCCGACCGCGTAGTTGGCGATGAGCTCTTTCTTCTCTTTATCATCCAAGCCCTTCTCCGAGAAGATGAGTTTGCCCTCCTTCGGCTGTGCGCCGATCATACTGACGGTAAGTTTGGTGCCCACGAGCTTGCGGAGCTCCTCAAGAATCTTGTCCTTGTCGCCGTCGCTGACGCGGGGGTAGTGCTCGGCCTTAAGTTGTGACGCGGGGAGGAAGCCGGCCAAACCTTGCCAGTCCATAATGAGTCCGCCCTTGTTGGCCTCTTTGACCACCAACTCAAACTGCAATTTGTTTTTGACTGCCTCTTCAGCCTCGGTCCAGAGCACCGCTTGGCGAGCCTCTTTGAGCGAGAGCTCGATGTAGCCGTCTTTGGTGTTGATCGAAATGACCTTGGCGGCAATAACATCGCCCACGTTGGTGCGCTTGATAACCTCGCGCGCGTTCATGTACTCGCGTCCGTAGATGACACCGGTGCCGAACGGAGGCAGGTCTATATAGAGGCGAGCGCGATCGAGCGAGATGACCGGACCCTCGATGATGTCACCCTCTTTTGGCGGCTCCTTGGAGCGCTCAAAAAACCCTGACATGACAGTCACGGGCAAAACAACTTCTGTGTCTTTAGTATCCATAATTATTTGGTTGTAGGTCGGGGGCCCAGTGCGGGTTTACTCCCAAGCCGCTAATAAAGAGACCGCCCCTTTATTGCTAGGCACTATATATAAACCCCTCCTGAAAAGCAAGCATAAAAAATGGCCCCAGCACGAATGCTGGGGCCGTGGCGTTTCATCAACGCCGGGGTAGTAAGCGAGTCCTCCCAGACTCAGGCCGCCGGCTTTGGTGCCGGTTGGTTGTCGTTGTGATTGTCCGCGTCGTCTTTATGTGGTTTTTGCTGTGGACGCATCGAGCCACTGTGCCGCAGCATGGCCTGCGGGATGGGAGTGTCCCAACTGCGGCCTTCTGGCGGGTTGCGCTGTGCACTGATCGCCGGATGAATCCGGATCGTGTTGCTTTGGTTCGGCAAGTTTCTCTCCTTAAGAACGAGGGTGTCTTCCTGCAAACAAAAAGCACCCCTGTTGGGTGGCTTGTCTGCCGGTACAGTGGACATAGTAGCAGACCTATTCTGTAGTGTCAACGCCTCTTTTTTGAGTGGAATTTTAAGCCAAAATATGCTAAAATAAGGCTATGGTAATCAGCTATGCGGGAGGGGAGTGCTTCAAGGTTTCTCAAGGCGATTTGACGCTTTCTTTCAACCCTCCTAACCGCGACTCCAAGCTTGCTTCTGCCAAGTTTGGTGCCGACATTGCGCTCGTTTCTTTGGACCACGCAGACTTCAACGGGGTAGAAAATGCGGCCTTTGGCGAGCGCCAGCCGTTTGTCATTGAGGGCCCCGGCGAGTACGAGGTCAAAGAGGTTGCAGTGCGCGGCTTTGGTACTGCATCGGAATACGCGGGCAAAAAAGGCATCAACACTATATATAGCGTGTCGCTCGAGGGCATGAATCTCTGTTTCCTCGGCGCGCTTGCAAGCGGAGACTTGCCCGCATCGGCCAAGGCCGAGCTCGACGACATCGACGTACTTTTTTTGCCAGTTGGTGGCAACGGGGTCCTCAGCCACGCGCCTGCGTACAAACTTGCGGTACAGCTCGAGCCGAAGGTCATCATCCCGATGCACTACGATGCCGCGACACTCAAGGCATTTCTTAAAGAGGCAGGAGCCGAGGGCACCAAGGCGGAAGAAAAGCTGACTATAAAAAAGAAGGATCTGGACGGCAAAGAGGCCGAGGTTGTGGTACTCTCTGCATAATATTTATATGCGTCGCTACATCGAACACATTAAAAACACCCACACGACCCACGAGCGCCGCCAGCATGCGATGCGTGTGTCCGGAGGCATCACGCTCGCGCTCTTTGCAGTGTGGCTGGGCACTTTGGGCATTCGGCTCACCTCGCAGACAGAAGTCGCGCAGTCGCCCGATACGTCGCTCACTGCGTCGGCTGCAGCAGCAGTGCAGAGCAACGAGCCGCAGCTGCAGGTGTCGACGACGAGCGTTTTTCAATAACTGATTGGTATGGCTGATAAGGATAAAAATAAGAAGGTGCCACTCGATGTGTCCGACGACGGCAGCGATGACGCACATACGGGCATAGTCCTGCGCAATATCTCGACCGAGATGCGCGAGGCGTATTTGGACTACGCGATGTCGGTTATTACCAGCCGCGCGCTCCCTGATGTGCGCGATGGGCTCAAGCCTGTGCACCGCCGCATCCTCTACGCCATGCACCGCATGGGGCTCACGAGCGGCGCGCGCTTCCGCAAGAGTGCAACGGTAGTGGGCGATGTGCTCGGCAAGTATCACCCGCACGGCGATGCGTCGGTGTATGACGCGATGGTCAAGCTGACGCAAGACTTTTCTATGCGCTACCCGCTCATTGTGGGCCAAGGCAACTTCGGCTCTATCGACGGCGACTCGGCGGCTGCCATGCGCTACACCGAGGCCAAGATGGCGCGGCTCTCTGATGCACTTTTAAATGATTTGGAGAAAGATACGGTCAACTGGCGCCCCAACTACGACGGCACACTCAAAGAGCCAGAGGTACTGCCCGCAGCAGTGCCCAACATTTTGCTCAACGGTACGCTCGGCATCGCCGTTGGTATGGCCACCAGCATCCCGCCGCACAACCTCGGCGAACTCTCTCAAGCACTCACACACCTGATTGAAAATCCTGACGCAACAGTCGAGGACCTGATGCAGTTTGTAACGGGGCCGGACTTCCCACTGGGCGCAGTCGCGTTTAATAAAAAAGATTTGCTTCACGCCTACTCAACCGGCCGCGGCGGGGTAGTGGTGCGCGGCCATGCCGAAATTGTCGAGGGCAAAAAAGGCGACTTCCAAATCATCATCACAAGCATCCCGTACCGCGTCAACAAATCCGACCTCATTGTGCGCGTCGCCGACTTGGTGCGCGACAAAAAGCTCGAGGGCGTGCGCGGCTTGCGCGACGAGTCGGCCAAAGATATCCGCATTGTAGTGGAACTCAAGCAAGGCGCCCATCCGCAGAAGGTGCTCAACTATTTGTACAAAAACACAGCTCTGGAAGATGCATTCCACTTCAATATGGTGGTGCTCGTCGACGGCGTGCCGCAGACACTCAGTCTTAAGGGCATACTCGAGGAGTTTATCAAGCACCGTCGCGAGGTCGTGCGCCGCCGCACGCAGTTTGACCTTACAAAGGCGCAGGAGCGCGAGCACATCTTGCTGGGCCTCAAAAAAGCGCTCGACCACATCGACGAGGTCATCAAGACCATCCGCGCGTCTAAGGATGTCGCCGAAGCCGAAGTAAACCTCATCAAGAAATTTAAATTCTCCATCCTGCAGGCCAAGGCAATATTGGAGATGCGCCTGTCGCGCCTTGCGAACCTTGAGCGCAAGAAAATCGAAGACGAGCTGGCCGAAATTCAGAGCCTCATCGAGGAGCTCACGACCCTTTTGAAATCCGACAAAAAAATGCTCGGCGTTATCAAGCAAGAAATTTTGGACTACGCATCCAAGTTCTCCGACGAGCGCCAGACACAAGTGATGAAGGGCGCTGCAGGCATCATCAACGTTGAGGATCTCGTGCCCGACGAAGAACAGGTGCTCGTACTCACGGCCGGCGGGTATGTAAAGCGCACCAACCCCGAGGAATTTAAAAAGCAGAAGCGCGGGGGCGTGGGTGTCATCGACCTCGACACCAAAGAAGAGGATTTTGTGACGACCTTCCTCACGACCTCAACTCACTCGGACCTTTTGTACTTTACTGACATCGGCAAGGCCTACCAGCTGAAGTTCTACGAGATCCCCGAGGGCAAGCGCTCGACGAAAGGCCGCCCGATTGTGAACTTCCTCTCGCTCACGAGCGAGGAAAAGGTCACGTCGGTGCTCCCGATGCGCAAGAATCAAAAAGAAGGGGAGAAATTCCTCTATATGATCACCAAGCAGGGCACGGTCAAGAAGTGCGATGCAACGGCATTCCATGATGTGCGCCGCTCGGGCTTGATTGCGCAAAAATTGCAGAAGGGCGATGAGCTTATTGCCGCGCTCTTGGTAGAAAAGGGCGACGAGATATTCCTCTCTTCGGCTAAGGGACAATCGATACGCTTTAAAGAGTCTGATGTGCGCCCGATGGGTCGCGCCGCCGGAGGCGTACGCGGTATGAAGCTCGCCGCAGGCGACACAATCGTCGGCGCAGATGTAATCCCGAAGGGTGCTAAAGATTTGGAAGTGTTGGTGGTGTCACGCAACGGCTATGGCAAGGCGACCAAGACTGCCGAGTACAAAGTGCAGGGCCGCGGCGGCTCGGGCATCAAGACCATCAATGTCACCCCTAAAACAGGCCCGCTGATTGCCTCGCGTATCATCTCGAAAGAAGAGGGTGTGATGGCCGACGAAATGGTAGTCATCTCTAAGAAAGGACAGGTCATCCGCACCGGCATTGCTGAAATCCCGAGCCTCTCACGCTCTACTCAAGGTGTCCGCGTCATGAAACTTCGCGACGGCGACGCGATTGCTTCTTTTGTTTGCTTGTAATTTTTTAGTTATCCACAGTTCCGGAGGACTCTCCTCCGTAAGGTTTGGGTTGGTAAAACGGAGGGGAGTTTGGTAGGGTAGTGGGCGGATGGACACAGGAGTGCGCGATGGAATACGAAGGCCCAACCAATCTTGGACCTGAGCCCAAGCAGACCTTTCGGGAGCAGCTGAACGACTTGCTCTTCCCAAGCAGGCCGGAATTGGTGGCTATGAACTTGATCATCTTTGCCTCGATAGCAGTCACCATCATCATGCTGGTGATGAAGTGGAAAGGGCACTCACCATGATCGAAACCACCGATGAGCAGACAATCTTTCCGCTCAACCAAGCGCAGAACGAAGGCATTATGTGTGAAGTGGAGCGGCTCACGAAAACAGCAGGAGGAAGAAAGCATGACAATGACTCGCAGTCAGCGCGCGCGTCGCAAACGACGAATGAAACACCGGCGTAGGCTCCGCTAATCGCGGAGCTTTTTTATTTTAGACAGGGGATAACTAAGTTGACCCTTCTGCACTTCGGCATATGATGTGGGCGGGTGCTGGGTACGGGAGTGTCACGCCATGACTCACTTTGCTTCGGTTGCAGACCGTCGAAGGTGTATCCGCGACGTCGCTCTGATTGTTATCGCTTTCGCCGTTTTCTGGAATATGCTGCCCTGAGACTGCCCCCCCCGTGCCGACTGGCGCGGGGATTTTTTTTGTGGTATTGTATCGGCGGAAGGTAACGCAGGGAGAGGCTCATGAGGAATTTTTTCGGGTTCGAAAAGAGGGAAGACGCCGCGTTGAGCGCTGTGGGTGCGAGTGTGTCGCAGCCGAAGCACCACTACACCAAGGCCGACGTGGGCTACATCTTCTTCCGCATCGCAATCGTGCTGCTGGTCATCGGCGCCGCCGTTGCATTTGTGGGAGCGTTTGGTGCTCTCATGTTTGGCCCCACTATGCTCTTCGCTGGTTGGGCGATGATGCTGCTCGGTCTTCTGTGCGGCATCGTTTCCAAGGTGCTCGGCCAGTACCCCACCACTCCATCGAGCGTCAGAGGCAGGAGAATAAGTTCTTCAACCGCCTAGGTTCTCGCCCCACTCGCGTTTGAGTGGGGCATTTTCATGTAACAAACAGGAGTCTCATGCGTATATATAGGTATGAAGACGATTAATAGACAAATAAGCAAGCAGGCAGAAACTCTTCTGGTATTTGCCCTCGCACTTTCGGCGGTGTTGCTCTACACGCTGTGGGGTGCAAGTATCCTGCGCGCCGAGCAGCAGGCCAATGCACAAACTGGCTCCGCACTCAGCGTCAATTTGTAAAAAGACGTTATATACTGAAGGGGCGATGGAAGAGAGCTCCTTTTTAAATCCGACGCGGGCACTGCGTGCGGCCAAACTGCGCGACGGCGAGCGTGTGGCCGACTTTGGCGTTGGTTCCGGCTTCTTTACCCGTGCTGCGGCGCGTTTGGTAGGTGGCAAGGGCTTGGTCTGGGCGGTTGATGTGCATCAAGACATGCTCTCACGGGTCAAAAAGCTCTCGCTGGAGGAGGGTTTGCATAATGTAGAGGTAGTACACGGCAATGTGGAGCGCTCGGGTGGGAGCCACCTGCCAGACGACAATTTTGATGTGGTTATTATCTCTAACCTGCTCTTCGGCACCGAGCACAAAGACGCGGTGGTTAAGGAGGCGCGGCGCGTGCTGCGCAAGAGTGGCCGCGCGGTAGTCATCGACTGGTCAGACTCTTTCAGCGGGATGGGCCCGCACCCCGACCACGTGGTCACGGCCGACCACGCACAAACCCTTTTTGAGCTCGGCGGCTTTACGGTTGGAGACACTCTGCCGGCTGGTACGCATCATTGGGGATTTATCGCTAGAAAAACCGCTGCTGCAAACGCACAATAATAACAACCATGTCCACTTTTCAATTTGTTGTCACTGGTATTTTTGTCTCTCTCATTATCATCGGCGTGGGCACCTTCGCGCTCTTTGGGGGCGCATTTGGAGGTAGTAGTGGCGTGGGCGCGGTGACCATTTGGGGCACAGAGCCGCAAGAGACAGTTGATTTTGTCCTTGGCTCACTGCTTATGAGTGACAAGTCGTTTGAGCAGGTGCGCTACTTTGAGCAAGACGCGGCCACCTATGAGGGCGCGCTACTCAACGCGATGGCATCTGGCCGCGCCCCTGAGCTTTTTATGCTCAACCACGACCAGCTCGGCGGCTTTGCCGACAAAATACTTACCATCCCGTACGGCACGGTTTCCCAGTCTGACTTTGTTTCTTCGTATGTCGATGAAGCGCAGCTCTTTTTGACCCCGCAAGGCTCGCTGGCGCTACCATTCTCTATCGATCCGATGGTCATGTACTGGAACCGCGACCTCTTTGCCTCGGCAGGAGTGGCGCAGGCGCCCGTATATTGGAATGACTTTTTGACGCTCGCACCGAAGATGTACTCGGCCAACTCCTCACAGACCATCACTCGCACCGCGGTAGCACTTGGCTCGTGGGACAATATTTTGCACGCCAAAGAGATACTTTCTATTTTGTTTATGCAGGCAGGAGAGCCTATCACCAGCCGCAACAGTGCAGGGGCATTGGTGCCGGTGTTTGGACAGGCGGGGAGCGGGTCTAACAGTGTGGCCGAATCGGCATTGCGCTTTTATACCGACTTTTCCAACCCGAGCCGCTCCAATTACGCGTGGAATCGCGCCCTTCCGCCAAGCAACGAGGCTTTTGCAGGGGGCAAGCTCGGCGTCTACTTCGGCTTTGCGAGCGAATACGGCACAATCGGGGCGCGCAACCCCAACTTGCGCTTCGGTGTGGCACTTGTTCCGCAGTTGCAGGGCGCGGGGAGCCGGCTCACCTACGGCCGGATTACGGCGATGGCGATACCGCGGGCATCGGCCAATATTCAGGGTGCGGCGGTTATTGCACAAAAATTGAGCGGGGCACAGGCCGCCTCATTGTTGGCGCAGCGCACGGCGTTTCCTTCGGTGCGCCGAGACGTGCAGTCCGATACCTCTGCGAGCGCCG
>CALREG010000004.1 GCA_943355135.1 Candidatus Nomurabacteria bacterium
AACTACCTTTGCCTTAAGTGGGAGTTTTGCAGCGGCCTTCTTGAGGGTCGCGATAGCCATCGCATCCCCTACTCCGTCTACCTCAAAGAGAACGCGGCCAGGCCATACCTGCACCTCGTAGCCTACCGGGTCGCCCTTGCCCTTGCCGAGCTTAACCTCCGGCGGCTTCTGTGTATAGGGCTTGTCGGGGAAGATGCGGACCCAAAGCTTGCCGGTCTTGCCGAGCGAGCGAGCGATAACTTTGCGAGCAGACTCGATTTGGTTGGAGCGTACGCGCGCTTCGGTGATGGCTTTGAGGCCATGCGAGCCAAACGCAACCGTAACACCGCGTGTCGCAAGCTTAGGCGACTTTGGGTTGCGGCGCATCGTGTGCGACTTGCGGAATTTTACTTTCTTAGGAAACAACATATAGATTTATTTGTCCTTCTTGTTGGTCTTAGCAAAGACATCGCCCTTGTATACCCATACCTTGATGCCGATGACACCAAGCGGCAGGTCTGCGCGCTCTTTGTGGAAGTCGACGTCGGCGCGGATGGTCTGCAGCGGAACGCGGCCTTTCTTCAAAGTTTCAGTGCGGGACATAGAGCCACCCCCGAGCATGCCCGAGAGCGTGATGCGCACACCTTTGACATCGCGGTTGGCCATCACCTTTTCAATCGTCTGCTTAAGGACACGGCGGAATGGGAGGCGCTTCTCCAAAGACTCAGCAACCATGTACCCAACAATCGCGGCGCTCGACTCAGGCGAGCGGATCTCCTCGATATCAAGCTTGATTTCAGGAACGGAGAGACCGCGTTTCTGCAAAAACTTTGCAATAGAGTTGCGCAGTTTGGTCGAGCCCTCGCCAGAGCGGCCGATGATGAGGCCGGGGCGCGAGGTCTTGATGATGACGCGGAGCTGCTTGCCGCGCTCAAGCTCGATGCCGCCTACGTACATACCGCGGAGCTCCTTGAGGAGGTACTCGCGCAACAGCACACCCGCCTTCAAATTTTCCAAATAGGCAGGACCCTCAGCAAACCAGCGGTGGCGCCAATCGCGGAGGATTCCCAAACGGTGTGCAAATGGATGTACAACTTTAGACATAAAATTATTTGGCCTTCTCCTTTTTAGGGAGCTTCTTAGCGAGCGAGAGGGTGATGTGGCTGGTGCGCTTGAGGATCTGTGCAGCGCGACCGCGGGCGCGGGGCATAGAGCGTTTAAAGACGATACCACCGTTGACCTCTATCTTCGAAATATAGAGCTCAGAGGCAGGAACATCTTTGGCATTGGCGATGGCCGACTTGATGAGCTTGGCCATCGGCTCGGAACCGCGCTTGGGGAGCATGGTGAGCATCGCGAGCGCATGCTCAGCCGACTTGCCGCGCACGAGGTCGGCAATGAGGCGTATCTTGCGAGGCGCTTGGCGGTAGTTTGAAAGTGTAGCGGTAGAAGCGGTCATATTATTATTTAGCAGGTGCGGCCTTCTTGGCACCAGCAGCATCAGCAGCAGCTTTGGCAGCCTGTGCAGATGCAATCTCAGCCTCCTTGGCTTTGGTCTCCATCTCCTTCTGCATCTTGCCTCCGTGGCGAACGAACTTCTTGGTCGGGCTAAACTCGCCGAGGCGGTGCCCTACCATGTCCTCGCTTACGAGCACCTCGATGTGCTTGATACCATTGTGGACGCCGAACTTAAAGCCGACCATCTCCGGAGCAATCTGCGAGCGGCGTGCCCACGTCTTAATAAGCTCAGCAGTCTGAGGCTTTTTGCCCTCAATCTTCTTGAGGAGCTTTTCGTCGATGTAGGGACCTTTTTTAAGTGAGCGAGCCATTTTGGCAATTTAAAATTCCCTGCCCGTCGTGACCAAAGAGCGGTCAGACCTTGCGGCACGGAAGTACAGGCACTATAGCCTAGCGTAGGGAGGAGTGCAAGTTTAATGAAAAACCCTTGGCAAAATACATTATGTATGTCAAAGTTTACTCAGAGTAAGCACGGAGAAAGCCATGAATAGCCCCGGCAAGGAAGTACCCACCGAGGACATCCCCATTATCCCAAATCCTAACGCGCCTTCAGAAACAGAGTTGAAAGCACTCTGGGAAGACGCGGTAAAGGATATCTCTTCGAAGCCTCAGAAGGGACTGGCGCACAAGCCGATGGACCGCACCTAAACCGCCCCACATTGGTGGCGGTTTTTTATTTTTGTGGTATAGTCGCTGCGGACGCAGCAGGAGGAGGAAGCGATGCGCACCTACCAGTTCCGCTACATGCACGGGAAATCGATGCCGTACAAGACTTTGGAAGCCTTGGATGACATCGACTTTTATGCCCAGCTCGGGGAATTCGAGCGCACCTCGGGGATGAAGCACGTCGCCGACAGTATTGTCTGCACGGTGAGTGAGACCCGCAAGGTCCCCGAGCCGCCAGCGCGAGAAGACTATTCCAGCGAAGCCTTGTTGGCCACAGGGGAAAGACTGCTCCCCCATTCAATCAAGACGGCCCGTGCTGTTGTTGAAAAATTTTTGGACTAACGAACAATCCCGCCTTTCGGCGGGATTTTTTCTTTCTATTGTTTGGCTCCGCGTTTGCCCCGTGAGATAGGCGGAGCCGCCATCTCATGGGGTTTGCCGACTCTATTGCTTAGCTCCTCTTTTACCTACCTTTCTACGAGAAACAATAAGATAGTTGGAGTACTTCTTCGGCGTGCGGGTCTTCTGGCCCTTGCCGGTGGGTTTGCCCCAAGCCGACTTGGCGCGGCGCAAGCCGCGACCCTGACGACCCTCTCCGCCGCCGTGCGGGTGGTCAACTGGGTTCATCGCAGTACCGCGCACCGTAGGGCGGATACCCAACCAGCGGCTGCGACCTGCCTTGCCGATAGTGCGGAGGTGGTGCTCGTCGTTTGATACCTCACCGAGTGTTGCCCAGCAAGTCTCGAGCACTTTGCGAACTTCCGACGATGGCATCTTAAGATCTGCGTAGCCAGCATCGCGGGCGATGAGCTCGATGTACGTACCAGCCGAGCGAGCGAGCTTGCCGCCGTTGCCTGGCTTGAGCTCTACGTTGTATATAAATGCGCCGATAGGCAAAGCACTGAGCGGCATACGATTGCCCGGTACTGCAGCAGCCGTAGGCGACGTCTCGATTGTCTGCCCAACCTTGGCCGTGCGAGGAAGGAGCGCGTAGCGGCGCTCGCCGTCTTTGTAGAGCAAGAGACCGATGAAGCCCGAGCGGTTCGGATCGTACTCAACGGTCTCGACTACTGCCGGCACCATCTTTTTATAATCAAAGTCTACATCGCGGAAGAGGCGCTTGTGTCCGCCGCCCTTGTGGCGCACGGTGATGCGGCCTGCGTTGTTGCGGCCGAAGTCGCGCTTGCCACCCTTGGTGAGCGCTTTGTGTGGCTCATTGGTAGTGACCTTCCCCTTAAAGGTGACGGTCGTCATGTGGCGGCGGGAGTCTGTGTAAGGTTTGTAGGATTTCATAAAGGTTTTTTACGCAAGGTCAATCTTGTCGCCCTTCTTCAAAAAGACGTATGCCTTCTTGCCACCAGCAGTAAGCCCGGTGCGGTTGGTGCCGCGAGTCATCACCTGCTTGCGCGGGATAGCAATGAGCGTCACTTTGCGCGGGGAAACCTTGTAGATTTCTTTGACCGCCCCAGCAATAGCCTTCTTGCTGGCATCTTTTGCAACGTTGAAGACGTACGCACCTTGCTCGGCGAGGTAGGCACCCTTTTCGGTGATGCGTGGCGATATGAGGATGTATCCAGAGTGCTTGTGCATATTATTTTATTGCCGACTTCTTGCCGAGCATTTCAACTGCCTCCTTCGGGCTTGTAATCACCAAGTACTTGGTAGAAAGGACCGAGAGTGGGTTGAGGTTGCGCATCTCTTCGACCGAAATGTTGCCAAAGTTGCTGAAAGACTTGATGGTTGGGACGCTGCGGGATGGAAGTGCAATGAGTGCGGCATTCTTGCGCTTAGAGAAGCCGGAGAAGTTCTTGCCTAATGCCATAAGTACTGCCTTGCCGGCGGATGCCTTCGGTGCCTGCATCTCGATAGAGTCTACAAAGATGACCTCGCCGTCTTTGTACTTGCGCGAGAGTACGGTCAAAAGCGCTTTGGCGGCCATGGTGCGATTGATCTTTTGTGCGTAGATCTTGTTCTTGCGCGGGCCGTGGGTCACACCGCCTCCCTTCCAGATAGGTGAGCGCGATGAGCCGTGGCGGGCGCGGCCGGTACCCTTTTGCTGCCAAGGCTTCTTGCCGCCGCCGCGTACCTCGCCACGGTCTTTGGTGTGGGCGACGTTTGGGCGGGCGTTGGCCTGCATAGCAAGCACCACTTGGTGCACCAAGTCGGCGTTCCACTTGAGCCCAAAGATGTTCTCAGGCGCGTCGAACTTGCCTACTGCCTCACCCTTCATGTTGTAAAGTTTGGATTCCATAAAAATTATGCGCGGATTTCTACCACGGTGCCCTTGCGACCCGGGATTGCACCTGAAATGACGATTTCGTTGGTTGCAGGGTGTACTTGCAAGACCGAGAGGTTGCGCACCGATACGCGCTCCTGACCCATGCGGCCTGCCATGCGCATACCCTTGGCAACGCGACCTCCTGCGCGGCCACCGCCTCCGCCGATAGAACCCGGAGAGCGCTCAGAGTGCTTCTGACCGTGCGAGCGCGGACCGCCATGGAAGCCGTGGCGCTTGACCACACCTTGGAAGCCGCGACCTTTTGAGATTGCAGAAACAGTCACCTTGTCCCCTACTGCAAAAGCAGAGACATCGATAGTAGAGCCGAGTTCAGGAAAATTAGTATCCGGAGCACCCTCGCGCGTTGTAGGACGTGGGCGCATCTCGCGGAAAACTTTTAGCGCCTTACCCTTGGCATGACCAAGCTGTGCCTTGTTTACGCGCTTGTCGGTGGTGTCGCCAGCGCCTACCTGCATGGCGGCATAACCCTCCTTTTCTGCGGTTTTAATCTGGGTAACGACGTTCGGGGTGGCGATAATGACGGTCGCGGCAAAGGCCATACCCTCTTCGGTATATACGGTCGTCATCTTGCCCTTTGTTCCAAGGATGAATTTCATTGTTGTGGTTGGTCCCCTCTGGGTTGCCCCGGGACGCTCATCAACGCTATGTAAGCGAGACCCAAGCAATATAGCCTAGGCCTGTTTTTTATGCAAACCGCCGCCTGGTAGCACGAAAAAGCCCCCGATGCATCGGGAGCTTTTTCATAGAATTTCTTTGCCTGGCGCGACATACCCTGTGCGTGCCAAACAAAAAACCCGATTCATGAATATCAGGCCGAAATCTTTTTTTGCGATCGCGAACGAATGAGCAACTTTTTCCAAGTATACGAAAAAAATCACGAAGTTCAAATGTGGATAAGAAAAAGGCGGCGCTTTACGCGCCGCCGGATTGCATCCGCTTCTGCAGCGGTGTTAGTTTTTCATAAGGAACGGGCTCGGGGTGGAGCCGTTTATGCTGGAAGAAGAGCGCCGACGCTCTTTCGGCTTCCTGCGAGAAGGTCCCTTTTCTAATCACCGGCTCGTCGGAGTTACATTGCGCACACTGGCACTCGTCAGACTGAGGGAGCAATCGACTCATCATCACCTCCTGCTGCTTCTTTCCCTACCGTATCACAAAAAGAAAAAACCGCCCTTGCGAGGCGGCTTTTTCTTTTGATTTTTTGTTAGGCCATCTTTACGTCGATGGTGACGCCGGACGGAAGGCTGAGGTTGGTCAGCGCCTCGATGACCTTCGGGGTCGGGTCGAGGATGTCGATGACGCGCTTGTGTACGCGCATCTCAAACTGCTCGCGTGCATCTTTGTAGATGAAGGTCGAGCGGTTGACTGTGTACTTTTTAATTTCGGTCGGCAGAGGGATTGGTCCAGCAACTTTGGCATCATAGCGCAGTGCTGTGTCCAAAATTTGCTTGACCGACGCGTCGAGCACTTTGTGCTCGTAGGCGCGCACTTTGATGCGCAACTTTTGCGGGGCTGCTTCTGCCTTCTTGGCGCGCTTAGCAGGCGCCTTCTTCTCTTTTGATTCGGTAGCCATATGATTTGGAGCTAGTTCTCCCCAACGTAACGTCGGAGTAACCTATACTCGTTTAGCTTACTCCTAAATTTTTAATTAATTACACGATAACTTTCGTTACAACGCCTGCGCCTACCGTCTTGCCGCCCTCGCGGACTGCAAAGCGGGTCTGATTCTCAAGCGCAACTGGCGCTACGAGCTTGACCTTAAAGGTTACGGTGTCGCCCGGCATGACCATCTCCGTACCTGCAGCAAGGGTTACCTCGCCGGTTACGTCGGTCGTGCGGACATAGAATTGCGGCTTGTAACCCGAGAAGAACGGCGTGTGGCGGCCACCCTCGTCTTTGTTGAGGATGTATACCTCGCCCTCAAACTCGGTGTGCGGGGCTACTGAGCCCGGCTTCGCAAGCACCTGACCGCGGTGGATGTCATCCTTGGCCGTACCGCGCAGGAGGATACCCGCGTTGTCGCCTGCCTGTCCGCTCTCAAGCTGCTTGTTGAACATTTCGATACCAGTAACGGTCGTCTTGGCCGTAGGCTGGAGACCGACGATCTCGATTTCCTCACCTACCTTGACCACACCGCGTTCGATGCGGCCGGTAACTACGGTGCCGCGTCCTTCGATGGAGAAGATGTCTTCTACCGGCATAAGGAACGGCTTGTCGAGCTCACGGGTCGGCATGGGGAGGTATGTGTCGAGCGTGTTTGCAAGCTCAAGCACCTTCTTGGCCCACTCATCATCGAGCGATTTAGACTCGAGTGCCTTCAGCCCCGAACCGCGGATAACCGGAGAGTCCGTATAGCCCTGCTTCTTGAGGAGGTCTTTTACTTCCTCTTCAACGAGGTCTATGAGGTCCTTGTCATCAACCATGTCTACCTTGTTGAGGAAGACGATGATCTTCGGCACACCAACTTGGCGCGCAAGCAAGATGTGCTCGCGAGTCTGGGGCATTGCACCGTCGGTTGCGGCGACCACGAGGATCGCGCCGTCCATTTGGGCGGCACCGGTGATCATGTTCTTGATGTAGTCTGCGTGGCCCGGCGCGTCAATGTGCGCGTAGTGGCGGTTCGGGGTTTCGTACTCCGAGTGGTGGAGCGCGATGGTAATACCGCGCGCCTTTTCCTCAGGAGCGTTGTCGATACCGTCGACACCCTCAACGCGAGCGCCGTAGCCCTGACCCTTTGCCATATCAAGCACGTGGAGGATAGACGCCGTGAGCGTCGTCTTGCCGTGGTCGACGTGGCCGATGGTGCCGACGTTCATGTGCGGCTTTGTTCTTTCAAATGTTGCCATACAAAATAATCTTAACTTTGCTAATAACTAATTAATTTGCGCACACCAAACCCGCTCTGTTGCGTGTTGTGACCTATAGTAACAAAGCTCAAAAAATACGCAACCCTGATGGGACCAAAAAGAAAAGCCGCCGCAGGAGTGCGGCGGCGGATGTTCAATGTGGCTTCTGCCCCTTCGGGGGTTGGAGTACAAATGCCAGCAAAGTGCTGTCCCAGTAACCGAGCTCGCAAACTCGCTCACAAATAGGCTTGGCGAGGTCGCAGTCCCGCGCGATAAACGCCAAATGGCTGGCCAAAGCGCTTTCGTGGATGACGTCGTACATGTAAAAGCGTAAGTCGGTCTCGCCGTACATGAGGCGCGCGCCCGACATCATCCCTTCGTACAATTGACCACAAAAGCCCTCTACGTTTTGTATTCTGCGTGCACGAAAGCGTGGAAACCGCACCATCAGTCCGAAGTAGCCGTTTTGGGTGACGTTTACCTTGACCCAATGGCTCCGCTCAGGATTCTGCCCCGTAGCCAGCACTGACACCCCTCCTCGGTCACGACGGTAAAATAGTCCTTGTTCAAAACACACCCGTTCGAGCTCAGTCATGCATCACTCCCTTTTGCTTCCTCCCCCATTCAAACACTAGCTCGCAGAAACACGCAAGTACTACTGGCTGGTAACGGTTATTACCACTACACCAAGCACGGTCGGCTCGCGGTACATAAGCGTGCAGTACATACCCGGCTGACAATAGTTATTGTCGCGCAGAAGTTTGGCGGTATACGTGCCGTTTGTTGTGTATGTATGTTGAGCCGTCATCGCCGGATTGCACGGCGCCGCAAAACAATAAATCGTGTTTGGCTTCCCCGTTTGGCCGTCGCCAAAGTCGATAGAGAGAGTATTCATGTCGTTGCCCGTAGTGGTATTGATACCAAAGTTCACATACAGCGGGGCGGCGCCTTGTGTAGGAGTTGCGGTAAAGCCCACAGTGGTAGCAGCACCACTAACCTGCACAGTCACCGAGCTACTATTGCTGCGACCATATTGATCGCTCGCAGTAAACGTAATCGTGTAGGTACCGGCCGTTTGATAACTGTGGGTAAAAGTATTTTGCTGACTCACGTACGCTGATTGTGCGGCAGAGGAGGCGGGATATGGATATTGCACCTCATCACCCCAACGCACACTCAATGATATCGGGGTGCCCTGCGGAGCATTGGTGCTTACTTGCCACGTGCCCGACTGTCCTACCGTAAGAGAGTTGGGTCCACTGACACCGGTGATAGAAACGCTGCCGGTCGGTTGCGGCGGCGGAACGGGCGGCACAACAGCTCCACAAACGCGCGCTATAGCGGCGCGGGTGAGAGGCCCTACTCCACCGGTTATTGGGTACACGCTCTGTGCACGCTGAAATTGTGCCACGTTCGCCCGAGTCATTGCGCCAAAATAACCAGTGACCGGTTGGTAGTACCCCTGCGTGCTCAAAAATTGCTGGAGCGCGCTCACCTGACCTTGCGTAGAGCGGTCAGACTGACCGACGTACAGATTGTAGTAAAGCGTCGGGCACGAACTCACCGTCGGATATGACGGGTAGGTCGGATAACTGTATGGGTACGTCTGAGCTACTGCCGGCAGAGCGATTGAGACCAGTGCGACAGCGATAAGTGTTTTAGATAGATTCATAAAATAAATACAATATAGGCCTCACCCTATCATAGACGAGTGAGACCTACATGAATTACAAGCTTTTTACTTGCGGCTGGCGATGATGGTTGCGGCGACGTTCGGTGGCACCACTTCGTAGTGGTCGAACTCCATGGTGAAGGATGCGCGGCCTTCGGTCATCGAGCGCAGTGCGGTTGTATAACCGAACATCTCGCTCAGAGGCACCTTGGCGCGTACGGCACGGGCAAGGCCACGCTCTTCCATACCCTCAATCTGTCCACGCTTGGAGTTAAGTGAGCCGGTGATGTCACCCATGAACTTCTCAGGAGTTACTACCTCGACTTTCATAATCGGCTCGAGCAAGACCGCGCGAGCAAGTTTGGCCGCTTCTTGGAAGCCCATCGAGGCGGCGATTTTGAACGCAATTTCAGATGAGTCGACATCGTGGTAGGAACCGTCGTAGAGTTCGACAGAAATATCCACCATTTTAAAGCCGGCCACAAAGCCGCGCTCCATCGCCTCGCGAACGCCCTTTTCTACCGGACCAATAAACTCGTTGGGTACCACGCCTCCTTTGATGTTGTTGATGAATTCGAAGTGGTCTTCGCGCGTAACGTTCTTACCGATTTTCTTATCAGGATTGACCGGCTCGAGCGGCTTGATGCGCAGGCGCACATGGCCGTACTGGCCCTTGCCTCCCGTTTGTTTGATGTATTTACCCTCGGCTTCAGCCTCCTGCATGATGGTCTCGCGATATGCCACCTGCGGCTTGCCGACGTTGGCCTCAACGCCGAACTCGCGCTTCATACGGTCAACCAAGATTTCCAAGTGCAACTCGCCCATGCCTGCGATGAGTGTCTCCATCGTCTCCGGATCGGTCGATACCTTAAACGTAGGATCTTCGTCGGCGAGTTTCTTCATCGCCATACCCATCTTTTCTTGGTCGGCTTTGGTCTTTGGCTCGATGCGGAGCGAAATAACTGGCTCAGGGAATTTGATTTGCTCGAGTTGTATTGGGTTCGCCTCGTCGCAGAGCGTGTGCGAGGTGCGTGTGTCCTTAAGACCCACTGCGGCGGCAATTTCGCCTGCAAAAACTTTCTTTACTTCCTCGCGCTGATTGGCCTGTAGACGCACGATGCGACCGAGGCGCTCTTTGGAGCCGGTGGTTGAGTTGTACAAGTATGAGCCCGCCTCGATGGTACCCGAGTACACGCGGAAGAAGGTCAGCTGACCGACGAATGGGTCTGCTTGAAGTTTGAACGCAAGAGCAGTAAAAGGCTCTGAGTCGTCTGCATGACGCGTCACTTCCTCGCCAGTGTCGGGGTTGATGCCCTTAATCGGCGGCATGTCGACTGGCGACGGCAGGAGGTCAACAACGGCGTCGAGCACCAGTTGTACACCCTTGTTTTTAAGCGCGGAGCCCGTGTATACGGGGAAGATTTTGTTTGCAATAACGGCCTTGCGGAGCGTCGCTTTAAGCTCCTCCATGGTCGGCTCCTTGCCGTCGAGGTAGGAGGTCATAAGAGCATCATCGTGCTCGACAATCTTTTCTACCAACTCGGCGTGATACTTGGCCGCGTCGGCTTTAAGATTTTCGGGGATGTCGTACTCAATAACAACACTACCCATCTCGCCTTCAAACTTATAGGCCTTCATCGTGAGGAGGTCTACCATGCCATCAAAGTTGCCCTCCTCGCCTATCGGCAGCTGCATGCGCACCGCGTGCTTGGTGAGGCGATCGAGGATTGAGGCGTACGACTTTTCAAAGTTGGCACCCGTGCGGTCCATCTTGTTGATAAAGCAGACGCGCGGCACATTGGCCTCGTCGGCATAGCGCCAGTTGGTTTCGGACTGCGGCTCTACACCGGCAACGCCATCAAACACCACCACTGCGCCGTCGAGCACACGCATAGAGCGCTTAACCTCTACGGTAAAGTCGATGTGTCCGGGGGTGTCGATGATGTTGAAGCGGTATTTCTTTTTAGGATCCTTCTTGTCGGGCTCGTTAGTGCGCGTCCAAAAACAGGTGATAGCCGCGGCCGTGATGGTGATACCGCGCTCGCGCTCCTGCTCCATCCAGTCGGTGGTTGTCTCGCCCTCGTGCACCTCGCCGATTTTGTGCTGACTTCCAGTGTAGTAGAGCACGCGCTCAGACGTGGTGGTCTTGCCCGCGTCGATGTGCGCAATGATGCCGAAGTTGCGGAGCTTTTCGAGTGGATAGTCGCGATTCATATAAGATTGGAGTAAATAAAAACCGCCAAAGGCGTTGGCTACAAGATAGCGTAAATTACGAAAAAAGAAAAGCCCCGCACCTAGTGGCGCGAGGCGGTGGTCGGCGCAAATGGTGTCAGCACTTTGCGGAGCGTGTGGGCGCTCTGCTTGAGAGAGACTGACTCCTTTTCATAGCCGGGGCTATCCGCAATTCTTTCTGCATGGTCAGCCACCTCTTCGGCCAAGTCGCGCAGCACCTGATTATCCTGCGCGCCAGACTCGTACTCGTTGACCATTTTGATCAGCCGCTGGCAATTATCCTTCAGACCAGCGGCGACTCGTATCCGCGAGGCGCATATCTCCCGCCACATACGGTAGGTACGTACGCCCCTAATAAGCAGTGGAATGCTCGCCCCTACCAAGAGGGCAACAAACAGATACTCCATCTTCTACCCCCTGTTTATATGCAGCTGAATATTTTGTACCACAGAGACACCGCGACGTCTACCCAATTATGCAAAGCTGTGGTATGGTGCTGATCAGACGCAAAATGGAGACGGGTGATGAGCCGCAAAGGACACTATCTCGGTGGTAGCACGGTTATTGGATCTCGAAATCCCAGCTACTTCACCAAGAATTCGACTGCAGTCCCTAGAGACGATGGGCGTCCAGACAGACTGCCCACGGCAGGCACGATTCGCTTTGCCACGAAGGATACGGGATCTCAATTGATCAAGTCTAGGAGACCCGCGCACTCGAAAAAATCGCCGCAGACGTAAATAGAAGGAAAGGCTTATGAACCCCAGAGAGGCTCTGGAGAAGATGCTGAAGTGGGTCGAGGACGAAATCAAAAAGGCCAAACTCCCGCTGAAGGACCCGTTTACCCTCATCAGCTTGAGCTTTTGTACGGATAAAGTGTTCGGCCAGCCCGAAGGGCAAGAAATACTGGCGCTCTTACGTGCAGCTGTCGCAGCCGAACGCCAAGTCGGAACATACGACGTGGTCACCCCAAACCAAGCGATCTTTCTTATCAATCGCGCACTCGCGACACTCCCCTAGCAAAACGGCGCTTTCAAGCGCCGTTTTTTCTTTGCTCATTTTTGGAAACTACACCTACTACGATCCTACTTGTGGCTTGCTGTACTTCTCTTCAAACTCGGCCGACTCTGGACCGGGCTTTATATCAAAAAAATTATATACCATCGGTTTAGCCACCATGAGGATGCCGAGCACTATAACGGCCACTGCCGTATATATAAGTACTTTTTTCATACTTCTAGAATACCACGCAATGCTAGCCCTTTCGGGGCGGGTTTTTACAAGATATTGAAGAGGTAGAGCAAAATGATAATGCTGATTGGTACCCCAAAGAGCCACAAAATTATTCCTTTCATACCAGCAAGTTTGCGGGGTAAATCCTAAAGAAAGAGTGAAGTCTCTACCAAGCGAAGTGGGCAAAGGCTTTGTTGGCTTCTGGCTATTTCTTCTTCAACAGTCTTAGAAATTCTTCGACCGACAACTTACCTTGCTTCAAAATACTTGCCAAAGTATTTCTGCTTATGTCTCTACTGTGGCGCGCGACTGTTACAAGAATTCTTGGGTCTTTTGGATGTTTTAGTTGCAGATGGCTCCCAACTTGACGTGCAATATAAAATCCTCCGCGCAATAAAACTTGTAGAATTTTTGCGGCTGAGAGGACAGGCAGGATGCTCATGCGACAGAAAGCGCCCCGGCGCGCACAGATGTTCCATAGATGCGCTTGGTGTTATCCACAACAAGCTTCCCTTGTTCGAGGGCTTCCATACACTCGAGTGACAGCACTTCCCCAGCATATTTCTTTGCCTCTACAAGAGAGCGTGCCTCTGTCATAACGCCTGGAAAGGCGGGGATAGTAACAAAATACCTATCCGCTCGCTTATCAAACCATATAACCGCGTCAAAAACACCGTATTTAGTTTTTATAGGGTATTTCTTCTTCATGCACCCATTATATCACAAAGGACTCTTTACCAAGCGAAGTGGGCGAAGGCTTTGTTTGCTTCTGCCATGCGGAGCGTATCCTCTTTCTTTTTGATAGCGGCACCTTCGTTGTTGGCAGCGAGCATAAGTTCAGACGCGAGCTTCTGCGCCATCGGCTTGCCCTTGCCGCCACGAGCGGCGATGAGTATCCAGCGGAAGGCCAAAGCCTGCTTGCGCTCAGGGCGCACCTCGCGCGGCACCTGATAGTTGGCACCACCCACACGGCGTGAGCGGATTTCCATTGCAGGGCCGACGTTGCGGATAGCGGTCTCAAACAGCTCTACCGGATTTTCGGTCTTGGTCTTCTCTTTGATTATGTCGAAGGCATCGTAGACCACTTTGCGGGCGGTCGACTTCTTGCCGTCCCACATGACCGAGTTGATGAATTTTTCCACGCGGTGTGAGCCGAATTTTATATCGACACCCGGTACATTACGATTTTTTACTGGTCTACGCATATAACAAAATTATTTTCCTTTACCTTCCTTAGGAGCCTTAGCACCATAGCGCGAGCGGGATACGCGGCGCTTGTCGAGGCCTGCGGCATCGAGCTTGCCACGCACTACTTGGTAGCGCACGTTGATGTCCTTCACGCGGCCGGCGCGCACAATCACCACCGAGTGTTCCTGCAGGTTGTGACCCTCTCCCGGAATGTAGGCGGTAATCTCTTGGCCGTTGGTGAGGCGTACGCGGGCGATTTTGCGGATAGCGGAGTTCGGCTTGCGGGGGGTGGTGGTCGTCACCTTGGTGCATACACCGCGTTTAAAGGGGCTGGGGTAGAAGACCGGACGATTTTGGAGCGTGTTGAAGCCGCGCTGGAGTGCCGGCGATTTCGATTTGGTCTTAAGTTGTTTGCGTCCTTTGCGGACGAGTTGAGAAAGTCGCATCTGGCGAAAATAAAACGCCTCAGGGCGTTGCCACCAATCTATCTTATATAGACGCCCCTGTCAAAAGGGCAAAGAGTCTAAAGAGAAACGCCGAGAAAAAAGGCATCAGAAAGTAGAAAAATGCCAAAATGAGGAGCGTGCCAGACAATATGCCTAGGCGCTCAAAATTGAGCCGAAAGGTGTCGTATCCTCGCTCAAGCGCGGGTGATACGGCACCCAGCAGTGTAGAAAGCACCTTGGACCCATCGAGCGGCGGCACGGGTATAAGATTAAAGACCGCCAGCACCATGTTTATAATGACAATGGTACTAAAGGCCGAAATAAGGTCGGGCCCGAGTTGAGCGCCCGAAAATCGGATGAGCAGGCCAAATATGAGAGCAATGAGTATGTTGGTCCCTGGGCCGGCAAAAGCCACCAACCCTTCGCCATACTTGCCACGCAAGTTGTAGGGGTTGTACGGCACCGGCTTGGCGTAGCCGATGAGCATTGGAGAATGGAGTACGAGCAGAAGCCCTGGCAGGAGTATTGAGCCTACTGGGTCGATATGATTTATAGGATTGAGCGTGAGCCTCCCCTGCAGTTTGGCGGTCGGGTCGCCCAAATAGTTGGCCATGTAGCCGTGCGCCACCTCGTGGAGCACGATAGAGAATATAAGGACAACAATGCCGAAGATAATATCGATTTGCATACTTGAAAAATAATGATACCATGGGGCTCTTCCGGGGACTGCCCGGTTTTTATATGGCAAAAATCTGTCCCATCACCAAAAAAACTTCAATCGTCGGCGGCGGCTACTCTAACCGCATCCGTGCGACCAAGTTCAACCCGACCGGCAAGGTCCGCAAGCAGGTCAACCTGCAGAAAAAGCGCATCTTTGTGCCAGAACTCAATCGCACCATCACTATCACCGTATCTACCCAAGGCCTGCGCACTATCGCAAAGAACGGCGCCTACAAAACGCTTAAGAAAGCGGGGCTTATATAAATTACTTTTGAGTCACGCAAGAAAACTCGGCACCGTCGGATACACATCTGACAGTGCCGTTTTCGTCGGTGCGGAGGATTGAGATATTTTGTGCCGACAAGGTATTGAGCACCCTCTCGGTTGGGTGGCCGTAGGAATTTTTGGCGCCGACGGAAATGATGGCTGTTTTTGGACTTACTTCGGCGACGAATTTTTCGCTCGTTGAGTATTTAGAACCATGGTGCCCCACTTTTAATATATCGCTTGCAAGTTCCGAAGTACTCGCGATACGCATTACATAACTCTCTACGTTAGTAGGGACATCAGCCGTAAGCAACACCGAGGTGTTGCCATACACCAAGTGCGCCATAATCGAGCCGTCGTTCGTTTTGTTGCCATAACCACTGACATCTTTGTCTGGGTAGATAATGTCGAGCCGCGCTCCACCGCCCAAGTCGAGCGTCATCCCCCGCCGAGCGATGATGCGTGGAATATTTTGCTCGTCTATCTCTTTTTGTAGCGCGTCGATAGTTGCGTTCTGTTTATTTATTCCTGCTGTGATAAACGCGCCTACTTCGTAGCGCTCGAGCACATCTACCAATCCGCCCATATGGTCGGCGTCGGGGTGTGTTTCTATTACTGCATCGAGGGTGCGGTCGCCCAAAGGCATCACGGTCGGCAGTGCGCGGAGCACTGCGCCATCATGCGGACCAGCATCAACCAATAGTTGCACACCGGTCGGCCCTTCTATATATAGTCCATCGCCTTGGCCAATATCGAGCACTGCAAACGTCAGTACACCGGATAAACGTGGTGTTTCTGCGTACACAACCGTCCACACTCCGCAGCACAAAATAAAAAGAGCGCTCACTATCACTAGTGGTGCGCTCTTGTAAAAACTCATGCGGTAATTCTACCGCATCTTCAGGGCCCTGTTGATCGCGACGAGTGCGTTGTCGGGCTCTTCGTGCCCGCAGTCGCAAGCTTCGGCGGCAACAGCCAGCCTGTTGCTCTTTGCGGCAACATTGCTGACATGGCCGATCAGCGAATCGTGCGCCTCCCAGACAGGAAGCGGCGACCGGAGCGGTTCGATCTTGTACGCAGACCGATGAGTATTGGTCAGCAGCGTCCCAAAGAAAGCTGCCGTAACGACACTGCACGCGACCACAACTCCCAGAGTAATTCTCATGGTTCCCCTCCCGAGGATCTATAAAACGTCACTTCCATTCGTCAATGTACCACACAATGTTATACTGACAAGTATGCAGTACACAGAAAAAAAGTTTGAGATTCCCGACCTCAATGGCATCTCAAAAGCCTCCGTTGATGCACACCTCGGACTCTACGCGGGCTATGTCAAAAATTTTAATGCTATCTCGGGTTTGCTTGCGGAATATGCAAAGGATTCAGAAAAAAATGCGCACGCGCTGAGCGAGCTTATCCGCCGACGCTCATTTGAGTTTGATGGTATGCGCTTGCACGAATTATATTTTGAGCAGTTTGAAGGAGGCGCCTCTCCTCTTGCTGTAGATGGTGCACTCACAAAACAATTTGAGGCCGAATACCACAAAGTCGAATATTTTTTGGCGATGTTCCGCGCTATCGGTCTTATGCGCGGCCCCGGTTGGGCGATTTTGTATTGGGATCCAGAAACAAAACAATTTTTGACCGGCTTCTCCGGCGAGCAGCACCAAGGACACTTTGTAACTCTCCCCATTATTCTTGCGCTCGATGTGTGGGAGCACGCCTACTTGCTCGACCATGGCACCACGGGCAAAGACAAATATATTGACGCCTTCTTTAAGAATCTAAACTGGTCGGTGATTGAGCAGCGGTTCGTGAATGTAGCCAAATAGCCCACGCAGTAAGCGGCAGATATACAAGCCACGCTACCCACGCGGGGAACGCAGGTACTACTGCTGATGATATCGGCAGTGCGGCTGAGGTTGTTGCAACCCACATCATCATGCGCAGTAGTGTGTCTGCAAGTAATGCAGGAAGCAGGGCCAAAAATGGGTGCAGTAGTGCCAGCATTCCTGCCACAAACCCAAGCAACATAGCGAGTGGCACCAACGGGAGCACCAATATGTTGATGGGGACAGATACAAACGACAAAACGCCCGTGTAATACAAGAGTGCAGGTAGTACGTATACTTGCACCGCGATAGTGGTCGCCGCAATCGAGCGTATGCCGCCTGCGGGGAGTCGTGTAAGTTTTTGCTCGACCCATGGAGCGAGCGTAATGAGCCCAAAGGTAGCCAACACACTGAGCACAAACCCCACATCAAAAAGTACGAGTGGGTTGTATAGCAACATCGCCACAACTGCAACCAAAAGTGCGCGGAGCGCCGCAGCGGGGCGATTGAGATAGCGGGCGAGTATCGCAATCAACCCCATCAAACAGGCGCGGACTGTTGCCATGCCGCCGCCAGCCATCAACGCAAACAAGACTATAGCGACCCCGACGCCCACGAGAGCAAACCGCCGCGGCATAAAGAGCGCAAAGAACCGCAGTGTCCACTCCGACACGACACCGATGTTGTAGCCAGAAAGCACCACTATGTGGATGAGACCAACAATAATAAATGCTTCGGTAAGTGCTTTGGGTAACCCCGACTTCTCTCCGAGCAACAAGCCTTCCATCAGTGACGCCATCGGCTCTTGCATCACTCGCTCGAGCGCACGTTCAAACGTATGTTTGAGCGCAAAGAGTGTACGCAATACACTCGCCCCACCGCTCTGCGTCTCGCGCAGTGTCGCTCGTTGTATCACCGCCGAGATACCGCGCGCTTGTAAATAGTTTTGATAATCAAAAGTACGGCCAGTATTTGTTTCGAAAGATTGCGGCTCCTCAAGCAACCCCCGCACTGAAATTTGGTCGCCATACTGGAGCGCGGTATCGCGCGGCAGAACGGCAAGAATTTTCCCTGACTCAGATTTATTATTTATAGTCGAAATACCGACTGATACACGCACTGCCGTAGCCCGCACGTCGGGGTCATCGGCGACCGTACCCTCAACTACTGCCGCGCGCCCTGTGTACTGCAACAGCGTCGGCTCTGGCGCAGTAAACACAATCCACCCGCGAGCACCGAGTACAAGCCCGAGCACCAAAAACAAAAATACTTTTTTATTTTGAAAAGTCGGCAACAATGTCTTTTTCTTCCTGTGGCGTCAACGCTTTTTTAAACCGCGCAGTCTTGCCGCGCACGCGCTCCTCGCACTCCTTCCATGTTTTGTGCACCAAGACTTTGCCATCTACGCGGCTGATATAGGAGTAGGCTTTGGCTTTTGAACGGGCACTCGACGCGGATTTTGATTTTTGCAGACCGCTGTCGGCACCAAGGTTAGAAATATCTACGGAGTAGCCGCTGAGCGCGCCGCGATAGAGCGCGACCTTCTTACCCTCTGCCAAGTCCGATGCGATTACATCAACGCGCTCGTTCCCTGCAACGCCGACGTGTCCACCGACATACTGCCACTCTATCTCGCGGCCGTGCGCGGCGACTGCCGCATCAAGCGACTGCCACAAATCCTGATTGACCACTGGTTTTTTGTCTTTCGTTTTCCATCCGCCCTTCTTCCATCCATGAATCCATTTAGTGATGCCGTTGATGACATACGAAGAGTCGGTGTAAACAACAGTTTGTGCTCCACCGGGCACATGCGCATCGCGCAGGCCTTCGATAGCGCCTCGAAGCTCCATGCGGTTGTTGGTGGTGTGTTTTTCAAAACCCCCCAGCTCGGTCACACGCTCCCCCGCGACCACAACGGCAGCCCACCCGCCCGGTCCGGGGTTGCCTTTCGAAGCACCATCGCTAAATATCAGTACTTTTTCCACAACTTAGAGTATATCAACTACACGAATGCGGGGGCCGCCACGCCAGTCGGCTTCGACGTGGCCGATTACGTCCACCGTCTCGCCCTGCACAATTTTTTTATTAAACGAGTCTGGAGTAGAGAAGAACGCTATCCCCTCGGTGCGTGTACCATTGCGCGAGAGCGAGAGGCCTAGATGATTCTGCGTCTTACCGAATGTGCGTACCGCGCCAATAGACACTTTTGGGAATATAAACAGCGGTTTGATATTGCCCACGCCGAAGGGCGCGAGTTTTTGTAGGTCGCGGTGGGCATGCCCGACTTCTGCTAAGTCGAGTTCTCGATCGAGCAGCACTTCACTCACTGCATCGGATACGGCGGCCGTACCGTACGCTTCGTTTAAGCGCGCGGGCAAATTGTGCACGTCTTCTTCTGCAACAGAAAATCCGCCTGATGCCGCGTGTCCGCCGAAGTGTCCGAAGATGTCACGAGCACCAGCCATCAGTTCAACAATATTGACTCCTGCAGCGGCACGGCACGAGCCGCGGATGATACTCCCCCTTTCGCGACCCCACAAAAACACCGTTTTGCCGTGCGCTTCCATCAAGTTGTTTGCAACGAGGCCCAAAATTCCCGGTCGCCAGTTGGGGTTACCCATCACAATCAGCGGCGAGAGAGTTAAATCCTGCCCTTCTATACGTTTGTTTACCTCGCGCACTGTCGCGGCCACCAAACCCTTGCGTTCGTCGTTGATGCGATTGAGTTGCGCCGCAAGTGCCTTGGCCTCCTCAGGATCGGTTGTAGCAAGCAGTGATGCGGCAACCGCCGGCGAGTCCATGCGCGATGCGGCATTGATGCGCGGACTAACCATAAAGGTCACGTCGTCTTCGGTGAGCGTATTTGGGCTGATGCGTAGGAGTTTAAGCAGTGCTGCAATTCCCGCTCGCCGTCCGCGACGCATCACCACCAGCCCATTGCGCGCGAGCATCCGATTTTCTCCCACTAACGGCACCATATCCGAGAGCGTCGCGATGCCTACCAAATCGAGCATCCACTTTTCTTGTCCCTCGCCGAATCCTGCGGGGCGCTCTTTGGCAAGAATTGCTTGCACCAACTTCCACGCCACGCCCGCACCACACAATCCGTCGAACGGGTACTTGCTGTCGGGTCGCTTCGGATTTAAAAGTGCAAAGGCTTTGGGCAAGTGCTCGAGTGTCGGCACCAAGTGATGATCGGTAACGACGGTGTCGATGCCGAGCGTCGTTGCGTGCGCAATCTGCTCGACCTCGGTCGTCCCTAAGTCGACCGTGATAATTAATTTTACTTCTGCCGCTGCAAGTTCCTCTATCCCTTCGATATTCAACCCGTACCCTTCTTTGTGCCGATGCGGAATATAGTGCGTCACACGGATATCTAGGGTGCGCAGAAACGACGCGAGCATCACACCGCCCGGTATGCCGTCGCAGTCGTAGTCGCTCCACACCGCCACATGTTCGTTGTCCTTTTTTGCGCGCAAAATTCTATCAACCGCCTTGTCCATGTCGGGCAGAAGGTACGGGTCGTGACTGTCGCGCTCAAAGTCGGGGGACAAAAAGTCTGCATGCGAGCCTTCGGCGACATCGCGAGAAAGTAGGAGATGTTGGAGCAAATTTTCATGGAGCTTTTCTCGGAGCCTGTAGGATTTCATTTAGTTCAGTATAATGGAAAGCATGGACAACTGCGTATTTTGCAAGATTGCAGCAGGAGAAGTGCCCTCGCGCAAGACACACCACGAAGACAACGCTGTGGTGTCCTTTCTTGATATCAATCAGGACCTGCCCGGACACACATTGGTGATCCACACCGAACACTATCGTTGGTTTTGGGAGATGCCGGACGAAGCGGTAGAGAAGCTATTTAGAGCGGCTAAGAGTGTGGCTGCTGAATTAAAAAAAGAGTACGGCGCCGATTATGTCCGGCTGGGTATAGTAGGCACCGATGTGCCTCATGTGCACGTACACCTGATCCCGCGGAAATTTACAGACAAGGCCCACGCCGTCTAGCGCCTGAGTGCATCGATCCCTGGGAGCGTGCCATCTACCAAAAATTGCAGCATGGCCCCACCGCCGGTCGAAAGGAATACTTTCTCCGGATTAAACGTGTGCTTTTCTACTGCAGCCACGGTGTCGCCACCACCCACCACTGCTTGGATATTGTTTTCGGTAAGTGCTGCAGCAAGGTGGTCGGTACCATCTCGATAGCCTTGCTCATAAATACCCATGGGGCCATTCCACAGCACAAAAGGTGCCTTCGAAACTTTTTCTGCCCAGTGTTTTGATGTAAGGGGGCCGATGTCTATGATGCTCTCGTTCGTACGAACATCAACGACACTGCCAGAGCGCTCTGCGCTGGAGCCCGCTTCAGAAAAGATAGCATCAGTCGGAACCTGCAGACGCTCATCCACCGCAATGTCAGACGGCACGGGTGTCCCCGAAATGAGCGACGAGCCAAACGGGAGCCCGCGCGCTTTAATAACATCGTTTGCCAGCGCACCACCGAGCAAAATTTCGCTGTACAACGTGAGCAGTTTTTTTATGAGCGGTATCTTGGTTTCAAACTTCATCCCACCAATAAGTGCCACACTCCCTTGCGGTGGTGTAAGTGCCACGGAGAGTCGCTGCATTTCTTCGGCAAATCGCAGGCCCATATAGCTCGGCAAGAGCGCAGGGACACCAACAATAGACGCATGCGAGCGGTGTGAGTCTGCAAAAGCTTCGTTGATATAGACATCACCCAACGCGGCAAGTTCGGCGGCAAAGGTCGGGTCGTTTGTTTCCTCGCGCGGGTCGAAGCGTAAATTTTCATGCATTTCAAACGGAACTTGCGTCAGTTCGCGCAATTTGGCTTCTATCGGAGCGAGTTTGAGCATCTCGACCGCTTTGCCATCAGGTCGGCCAAGATGAGCGAGCAGTATAATCTTTGTGGCGCCTTTGGTGTGCAGGAGTTCTAGCGTCGGCAGAGCGGTGCGGATACGCAGGTCGTTGGCTACCTTGCCGTCTTGCAGCGGCACATTAAAATCGACGCGCACGAGCACGCGCTTGCCAGCGACATCGGCATCTTTGACTGACTTTATTTGCGGCATGCTTTCAAAATTTCTATAAACGAATCAACTTCTACGCTCGCGTGCCCTACCAAAAATCCGTTGACTCCTCCGTCGGCAACCAACTTCGGCGCGTTATCTGGCTCTACCGATCCGCCATACAGTATCGGCACGCGGAGCGCCTCTTTGCGCCCAAGAATTTGTGCCAGTGTCTTGCGGATAAATATCACCGTCTCCTCCACCTCGGCAGGCTGCATGGCGTCTTGAGCAGTCTTCCCTATCGCCCAGACTGGTTCGTAGGCGACCACCAGCCTGGCTGTGAGCGACTGTGCGCCGCGCAGCGCCGACATCAGTTGTGCTTCTATAAAACTAAAATGTGCGCCCGACGCCTCGCGCACCAACTCACCTACGCATAAAACTGGAGCAAGGCCCGCGCCGGCAGCAGCCGCAAGTTGCGCGTGTACCGCTTCGTCGCTGTCGCCCGCAGCTCGGCGCTCGGAGTGTCCAACAATTGCAAAGGTGGCACCCGCGGCTTTGAGCATCTTGGCCGACACGTCGCCCGTGTGTGCACCGCCCGCGTGCGCCGACACACTCTGTCCGCCCAATTTAGTACCCTTAAGTATGGGCAGGAGTGTAAAAGACGGCGCGAGCCACACCTCGACGCCCGCATACGAAGCCGCTTTGCGCTTGAGTGCGGAAGCCAACTTTTTGGCCTCCTCTGGCGACTCGATATACATCTTCCAGTTGCCGATAACCAAGCGCTTTTTCATACCCCAAAACTATACCATTTTTGAGTTTGCACATAAAAACGCCCAAGGAGTGCAAACACAACGTGTGTCCGCAACCCTTGGGCGTCTGAAGTTCATTTCCTACTGTGAGACGTTCTTGCCCTCGCAGTAAAGATCGAGCAGCTCATTCCCCGCCTCGCGCTCGCCGTGCTTGGCGAGATACATCGCCCGAGCGAGGATGTCGTCGTCAGTCATCTTGAAACGCGGGACCTTGGTCGGCTGGATACCATTGACCCAGGAAATGATGCCGGCCGCCTTGCCCTCCGCATCAACAACCACTGCCGCATTCTTCGCATTCGAATTGATACCGCGCATTGCCTTCACCTCTTGGTCGTACTCTGCGACTCTCGCAGAGTTTCATATCCTATTTGATTATACACCCTTGCTTGACTTTTGTCAAGGGGTGTTGTCTATACGCCCAAAAAACCCTTATTTTACAACAAATTTTTGACCTCCTCGATACTGGTCAGCCCTAACGTGGCCTTAAAGACCGCGTCTTCTATCAAATTGAGCCCTACTAACTCCCCTGTTTGAGCCACCTCTTGAACACCCACAAAGCCGTCATAGCCCTCTGGGTGTTCGGTGCTCGGGACCGCTCGTACAAATTGCATATCCTTCCATTGTGCATCTTTTGCGACCTTCCCCTCTTCCTTTAGAGCTGCCAAAACATTGGCAAAGTTTGCGGTGCCGTCCAAGCTGTCCGCCTGCGTACGAGTCAGCTTGTGTTTGTCGGCCATCTGTTTTGTGCCGACACGGCGTACCACTGCTGTTTGTATAGAAAGATCTGCATCAGAAAAAAGTTCGGGCTGCTCGGTGCCCACAAGCACCAAGATGCCACGCTTGGCGGCTGCGGCGGCAATGTCTGCAACCTCAGAGTCGACAACACTACTGACCATCACCACATCGCAGTCTTGTTTAAGCGCGGCGCGCAGTGCAGCGGCTGTGCCGATGCCTGCAGTGCCGACATCGGTCTGCGCAACACGCGGAAGTAGGTACGACACTTCGTGCTCTACCGATGCGATAGAAATTTCTGGCGCATTAAGTACATCGAGCAATGTGTAGAGCATGGTGGACTTGCCGCTTTGCGCAGGACCAGACACCACCACAAGCCCGCGGCGCTTAAGCAGTGTTTTGTGCACTGCCTCGAGCGCCTCGCCATGCAAGCCCAGCGACTCGAGCGTATGCCCGCGGCGTGCGCGCTCGCGCGAGAGGTGGAGCACCAATTTTTCTCCACCAATAATCGGCACCGAGGATACTTTGACCGCCAAATCTTGCCCGCCACCGAGGTCGACGCGCAGAGCGCCCTCGCGCGGTAAAGCGCCTGCAGACACTCCCGAAAGCGAGCGTAGTTTTGCAATAACATTTTTACCCGCAGCGGCCGGCAGAGTCATCGCATTTTTAAGCGAACTGTTGATGCGATAGCGTACCAAGAGCCCCCCGTGATCGGTCTGCAGATGCAAGTCGGTCGCGCGGCTGTGTAGTGCATGACGCAAAAGGGTGTCCAACAAGTCGGGCGCAGACGGGTCTTCCAGCTTTTTGCCGTACTGCTCGCGCAGGTGCTGTTGGTAGCGCACGAGTCCGCGGGTCAGCGACTCTCTGCTCGTAAGTCGCGGGAGTAGGCGGTAGTGCGAGCGCAAAAATTCTGCATGAGCAAGGTCGGCCACATCGAGCAGGGCCACTTGGAGTGTGTGGTCATCGAGCGCGTAGGCCAGCAAGTTGTGCTCGCGAGCAATCGGCTCGGGGATAAGCACCAGCGCATCGACCGATAGGTCCCCGCGCCCCAGCTGCACAAACGGAAGCCCTAGTTCGTGCGCCAAAGCATGCCGACGCTCGTCATCACTCATCGACTCTTTTTTAAACCAACCTATACTGCGTTCCATTGCATACAGTATATATGCATTTGACAGGCAGGGGCTGTTTTTATATACTTTGTGTGTCTGATAACTGCCCCGAGTGGGCGGTTTTCTTGTTTTAAAAACCCCGTTTTTAAAACCATAAAAAAGAAAGAGATCAGATGCTTAAAAACTAAAAACACCAATATATGTTTGATCTCAAAGTAATGAACTCCGTTTTGGGCGAGCTTGAAGAAGAGCGCGGCATACCGCGCGCAAAAGTAATCGAGGCCATCGAGGCCGCTTTGGCGACCGCCTACAAAAAAGAGTATGCAAAAAAAGGTCAGATCATCCGCGCACGCATCGACCTCAATGCCGGCTCTACCGAATTTCAACAAATCAAAACCGTCGTCGACGACTCGACGGTCCGCTTTATTACTGAAGAGGAGGAGGACGAGCTTAATGCCGTTGAGCCCGAGACCGATGCCGAGGGCAACATTATCGCGCCCCTGCCTCGCTACAACGAAGAGCAGCATATAAAAATTGAGGACGCCAAGTTTATCAAGCGCGATGCCGCGGTCGGCGAGGAGCTGGTCTTCCCGCTCGAAGCGCAGGAGGACTACGGCCGCATCGCCGCACAAACGGCCAAGCAAGTCATCATCCAAAAAATCCGCGAAGCGGAGAAGGTCTCGGTCGTTGCCGAGTACGGCGCTCGCCAAGGCGAAATTGTCTCCGGCACCGTGCAGCGCATGGAACGTGGCAACATTTATGTCGACCTCGGTCGCGCCACCGGCATCCTGCCGTACGATGAACAAATCCCCGGAGAGCGCTACCGCCAAGGCGAGCGCATCCGTGGCCTGCTCTACCAAGTAGAGGAGTCTCCGCGCGGCATCTACCTGCGCCTCTCGCGTGCCAAGCCGGAGTTCTTGGTCAAACTCTTTGAGATGGAGGCACCCGAAGCTGCTGCCAAAGTGGTGGTCTTTAAGTCCATCGCGCGCGAGGCCGGCAGCCGCTCCAAGGTTGCGGTTGCATCGACCGATCCGCATGTCGACCCGGTCGGCTCTTTGGTGGGCCAGCGTGGCGTGCGTGTAAGTACGGTCACCTCCGAGCTCGGCGGCGAGAAGATCGACCTCATTGAGTGGAACGAAAATCCGAAATCATTTATAGAAGAGGCACTTTCTCCTGCACGCATCCTCGGTGTCGACCTCGACGAAGACGAGCACAAAGCAACAGTTAAGGTTGCTGACGACCAGCAGAGCCTCGCCATCGGCCGCGGCGGACAAAACGTGCGCCTTGCTGCCAAGCTCACTGGCTGGCGCATCGACATACAGTCTGTCGGCGGCAAGCCGGTTGAAGGTGTCGAGGGCAAAGATGCTCCCGCCCCAATTGCTCCCCCACCTATCGCCGCAGAGTAGTAATTATTTGCGCTACACTACCTATATATGAATCTTTGGCACGATATAGCATCCGGCACACCCGAGGAGTTGAACGTTATCATCGAGACGCCGGACGGCTCAAGCAATAAATACGAGGTGGATAAAGATACTGGACTCATCCGTCTTGACCGAGCAAACTACTCCGGCATACCCTTCCCTTTCAATTACGGCTTTGTACCCCAAACTCTGTGGCATGACGGCGACGCTTTGGACGTAGTACTTTTGACCACTTTCCCCATCCCGAGCGGGATTTTGGTGCCGGCGCGTCCCGTTGCAATAATGGAGATGAACGACACCGGTGAAGATGATGCGAAGGTAATTTGTGTGCCTGTAGAAGACAAATGGTGGGACGACGTGAAGGATGCTAATGACCTCAACGAGCACCAAACTAAAGAGATAAAAAACTTCTTCGAGACCTATAAGGCTCTAAAGGGAAAACCAGCCGTAGTAAAGACAGGCGAATTCAAAGATCGTACTGAGGCTGTCGCCGCAATCAACAAATCTATCGAGCTCTACAAACAGAAGTTTTCGAAATAAAAATATCCACAGTTTTAGAGCGGTATACCCCATGAGATAGGGGGTTGACCTTATCTCACGGGGTATACTAAAGGCATGAGAAATCTTTCTTCTGCCGCTATTATCAGTGCCCTCTTGCTTGTCCCTGCTTTTGTATTTGCTCAAGAAGCGGACGCCCCTGCAACCACAGGAGCTACTCCGCCCACAAAAGCAGAGCGCCCCAAACCGCCGCTCATGGGGATTCCTGACAAAGCCCGCCAAATTGCCAGCACTACCCGCGCCGAAGTACGCGAAATAAAAGAGGGTGCTCGAGACGCAATCGCTGAGCGCCGCGGTGAAATCAAAAGACTAGTAGCCAGCTCTACTCCCGCAGCAATCCGCCGGATGCTTGCATCGTCTACGCCGGAAGATCGCCAGCAGATGCGCGAGGAGGGTCGCGCCCGTGTTGAAGAAAAGAAGGCTGAGGTCAGAACAAAAATAGAGGCCGCCAAAGACAAAGCGAAAGAAAAGTTTAGCGAGGGAGTGCAGGTCAGCGTCAACAACATTGTTGACCGCCTCAGCGGCGCGATAGAAAATCTCGGCACTATAGCGACCCGCATAGACAGCCGCATCAGCACACTCCAGACCAAAGGAATAAATATGGATGCGTCAGTAACCCTACTTGCAGCAGCTCGTGCGGACATAACTGTGGCGCAAGACAAAGTTACTGCAGTGGGTGTCGCACTTACTGCCGCTCTTGCCAATGCAACTCCTAAAGCAGAAATATCTAAAGTACGCGATGCGGTAAGAGCGGCTGAAGAAGCGACCAGAACGGCAAAACAGGCTCTGCAGAAGACTTTGGAGTCGGTCCGCGCCGAAGGAGGAGCTTCGGTCTCTGCCCCTGCACCCGAAGCCACTACCCCTGCTATTTAATTAATTACTAAAATATATGCCCCCACAAAACCCCACACCCGCACCGGTCACTCCTCCAGCGACTCCCCCGCCAGCACCGGCACCGGTTGTTGCAGCTGCTCCAGCCCCAGCACCCGTTGCTCCTCCGGTAGCTCCTCCTCCGGTTGTTGTCCCTCCTTCTGTAACCACCCCAGCAGTCGCAGCTTCAAGCAGCCATTGGGGAGCAACCATTGGTATCATCTTGGTAGTTATCCTCCTTGCAGCCGGCGGCGCATACTTCTTCTACATGCAGCAAGAACAACAGAAGCAGGCTGCCGAAGAAGCCGCGATGCAAGCACAAGCCGACCAAGCTGCTGCAGATGCCACGAGCGACAGCTCTTTGGAAGCTGATCTTGAAGCAGCTGCAAATGACAGCTCGAACAGCGACGTAGACGCTCTGCAAGGCGCACTCTAAAAAAAACTTTCTAAAAACTAAAAAGTCTGCTACTATCGCCCGAATGGAATCAACCAGCGGGCGATTTTTAGATATAGCGAAAGCATTTACGCTTAAACACCTCCCCGAGTCGGAGGTTGAGCTTGCGGGCGAAGTACCTTTTGAGGCTATTGCGCCATACCGCGCCCACGCACTTGCGCACATTGCCGAGCATCTGGAATTGCCGGGCTTTCGCCCCGGCAAAGTACCTGCCGACATGGCGCTCAAAAAAGTCGGCGAGCTTGCCGTGCTTGAGGAAGCGGTAGAGTTGTTTGTAAAAGACTTTTATATCGAACTGATTGAGGCTCATGGGGTAGAGGCGGTCGGCCGCCCAGACATACGCGTCACCAAATTGGCCGTAGACAATCCTGTGGGCCTCACCGTGCGCGCCACGGTGTATCCAGAGGTGACACTCCCTAAAAATTGGAAGCAGCTGCACGAAAAGATTGCTCTGGAGCCGAGCCTGCCTGCAAGTGACGAGGAGGTGACCAAAACCCTCGAAGATTTGCGCCAGAGCCGAGCCCAAGGACCGTCCTTAAAAGGCTCCCAAAAGGACGGTCCTTTGCAGCTACCCGAACTCAACGACGAGTTTGCCAAGTCGGTCGGCGCTTTTGAAAGCCTCGAGCATCTCCGCACCCAAATCCACAAAGGTATCGGTGAGGAGAAGGCCCGCGTGGCGCGAGACTCTCGCCGCGGCAAGCTTATTGAAGCCCTGCTCGAGCAATCGACGCTTGCGGTACCGCGCATATTTATAGAGTCTGAGTTAGAGAAGATCATGTCGCAAATGCGCGAGGATGTGAAGCGTTTTGGCATGGAACTTGAGGAATATCTTAAAAAGACCAACAAGACCGAGGAGGGCGTGCGCAACGACTTTATGAGCCAGGCCAAAAAGCGCGCTCAACTACAACTTTTGCTCAACAAAATTGCGAGCGAGGAGCAACTTGATGCCGACCAGACTGCCGTTGAGGCAGAACTGAAGCACGCCATAGAGCACTTCCCCGACGCCAACCCCGAGCTGGTCAAAATCCATATAGAAACAGTGCTCAAAAACGAGCTGGCACTCAAACTACTCGAGGGCCTGCCCGCGGACGGGCGCGGCCAGGGCGAAGTAAAGAACGAAACAATTAAATAGAGAAAGAAAAAAGGCCGAGTTGGAAACTCGGCCTTTTCGAACACCCAATGGATGTCCAGGTTACCTCCACTGAGGAGGCGTATTCCTGCGGCTGCGAATGAACGCAACCACAAGCACTGCGGCAACCGCCACCTCCGCGACGACGAGCACCCACCGAAAACCGGTAGAGGTGTTGAAGCCGAAGAAAACGGACGCCATCGCAACCGTGAAGGCTGCGAAAATGAGGAAACCCTCAAAAACAGTCATGGAACCCTCCATTGGTTTGCTGCTTGCGGAATGCAAGACAGCGGAAAGAACGGACATCCCGTTCGGTTTAGGTGCGAAGTAGGTAAGCCACCTACCCTGTGACATAACGGTACGCTTGAAAGTTCGTGGGGTCAAGACTATACTGTGCACATGCAAAAAAACCCAGAATTCGCACAATTGGTGCCTATGGTCATAGAAAAGTCCCCTTTTGGCGAGCGCGCCTTCGACATCTACTCGCGCCTGCTCAAAGAGCGCATCATCTTCCTTGCAGGCCCGATCGAGGACCACACCGCCAACTTGGTCATCGCC
>CALREG010000005.1 GCA_943355135.1 Candidatus Nomurabacteria bacterium
AGCACACAGTCAAATATCCTAAGGTGCACTACTGGGTCGGCCGCGCTGACAACTGGATAGAGCGTATAATTGGGAAGCCGTAATTTTTTATGATTGCCGTTGATGTAGAAGCAAGCGGGATAGGCCCAGACACCCACTCCATTTTGAGCGTGGGCGCTATCGACCTCTCCGACCCGACCCGCCAGCTGTACGAGGAGTGCCGCGCGTGGGAGGGCGCGCATTTAAACGAAGAAGCTTTTGCCGTAAACGGCTTTACTAAAGAAAGCGCGACCGACCCCAGTAAGCAGTCAGAAGCCGACTTGGTGCACAAATTTGCCGCGTTTGCCGAAGGCTCGCCCGACCGCACGCTGGCTGGACAGAACGTCTCGTTCGACCGCGATATATTGCAGGCCGCCGCGGTGCGCGCCAAGCACACTGCCTGGCCATTTGCGCACCGCACCATCGACGTGCACAGCCTTGCGTGGATGCATATGGTCAAAAGGGGACTGACTCCCCCAATCGACCCCGAGCACAAGCGCTCGAGCCTCAACCTCGACGCGGTTCTGTTGTACTGCGGCATCCCCGAAGAGCCTACGCCGCACAACGCACTCACAGGGGCGAAGTGCCATGCCGAAGTCATCTCGCGCCTGCTCTCCGACAAAAAACTCTTGCCCGATTTTGAGCAGTTTGAGATTCCTTGGCTTAGTTAAAAGCTACACGTACGGAAGTTTTATTTTGAGAGTGGGTTTTAATTTGAGTTAGATAAGATTTAATTTCTTCAGGATTCATACCGGTAGCCCCCTCAAGATATTGAGCGTAGCCCTCCAAGTCCTGATCACTAAGTGGTTTTACAGTTATCAAAGTTAAATCCTTTAAATTGTTTAGCATTCCAATTTCTTGGGGAATATGTAAAATCCAGGGCTTTAGTTCCAATACCTGTTTCTCAGTGGGCAGTGAACTAAACTTATCGTTATAAGGAGTGTAATGTATGCCGTTGTTGTCGATATCTAAAATTCTGAACACTGACCATTGCGACTCCTCTTGGTTAGAATAATAGCCTCCTAGTAACAGCTCAAAAGCTTTTTCTTCCATATCAAAAATAATAGCACTTTTTTGTCGGGCCGGAGGGAATCGAACCCTCCCTACATGCACCCCATGCATGTGTACTGCCGATATACTACGGCCCGTCGCTTCTACATTCTTATCAACATACCGTAATTTTTTAGCTTTGTCCTCGTGCTATAGTAATACTTTGGAGTGCTGGAGCCGAGTGGTCCAGCTATTTTTGTA
Source organism: Candidatus Nomurabacteria bacterium (assembly GCA_943355135.1). Classification (GTDB taxonomy): domain Bacteria; phylum Patescibacteriota; class Minisyncoccia; order Phycocordibacterales; family SBAW01; genus GWA1-54-10. Next base: position 1,270 of record CALREG010000005.1, read on the forward strand.
CCTAAGGAGGGAAGTTGATGGGATACAGAATTGTCTTTATCTCTTACCCCATCAGGGGTTCTCAGTACAGTGCAAGACGCTACGCTGACATACGGGCGGTGCGCAGTATCTTTGCATCTATCCGCAGAAAGAACCTCAGGCGGATTAAGGAGGGCAAAGATGAAATTGTTCCAATCGCACCGTATATCCTGCACGCCGAGTGTGTACAAGATATCGAGGAGGCGCGCGCACGGTTTGTCGGCTGGGAGCTCAACCCACCGTGTGAGCTCCGAGTCTATGGACACAACGTCTCGCACACTATGCGGCTTGAAATAGCGCGTATGCGCGTACATGATCTGCCCGTCACATATCAATTGAACGGCGTTGAACAACAAACCTTTCTTGTCGCCGCCGAATAGCAGCTCCTCCGAGCACAGCGCTCGGAGTTTTTCTTTTTTTCGGTAATACACCAATTGTTCACTACCGTGTAGTAGTGGTGTATCGGCTTTGGCAATAAAAAACCACCCCTAGGGTGGTTGATTGCTACTCCAGCCGCTGAATGGCGACGTTGGTTGGGTACTTGAGCGGGTCGCCGGTGTGACCGCGGGGCTTGCGCTCCTTCGGCTTGCCGCTTGTGGTCAGGCGCAAGGTCATGTTGTTGAGCGCCAAGTCATACCCTTCTTTGGTCTTGAGCGACCCTATATCTTCGTAGCGACTGCCTCTTGCGTAGATCAATCGTGGGCTGTTGGTGTACTTCGCCACTACTTGGCCGTAGCTCAGCACATCGATGGCTATAAGTTGGCTGATACGGTGGCTCGTCGTCTTGAAAAAGCGGTCGTGGTTTGTCTCCAGACTGATGTTCCAATAGAACTTTACCAACGTCCCTTCGAAAGGGATCTCGATATGCTCTTGTGGTTGATTGAGCTTGACGGGGAAGACCCGCTGGCTGACCACTTTCATCAAAACCTCCTTCTAGACCAAAACAAGCTCATGGCATCTTACCATGCGCATAACTACTGGTCAACACACCAAAAAACGTTGTAAAATAAGGCTATTAGGCACCCTTCATAATCAGTTTGGGTGCCTTTTTCTTTGTCAAGCTCCATCCTTGACGATATTGACAAAATAGGATAGAGTGTTGTTATCTCCGGTGTCGAGCCGGGGCTTTCTTTTTGCCCATACTACGGGCAAAGAACGGGCTTTAATCAAACCCATTATATGCAAATTCTTATATGCATCTCGCAGCTAATTTCGCTCTCGCGGTCTCTCTGGCACTAGGAGGTGCCTCTGCTCCCGCGCCGGCCCAAACTACTTGGATCGGACCGATGCCGGCTGCGCAGACTGTCGAGCAGTATGTACGCGAGTACTTTGCCGACACACCTATCATGATAGAAATCGCCCGTTGCGAGTCACGCTTTAAACAGTTTGATTCTGACGGCTCTATCCACCGCGGCGTGGTCAACGACCTCGACCTCGGTGTCATGCAGGTCAACGAGTTTTATCACGGCAAGACTGCCGATAAGCTCGGGCTCGACCTCTACAGCATCCAAGGCAACGTGGCCTACGCCAAGTACTTGTATGAAAAGGAGGGGGCTCAACCGTGGATTTCGTCTAGCCCGTGCTGGAGCAAGTCTAAGGTTGCCAAGGACCTCGCGCTCAACAAAGTTAAATAAATCCCGAAAGGGAACCAAAAATCCGCTCCGTAAAGGGGCGGATTTTTGTGTCTCTGAGGTAGGGGAGCACTCCCCCGCGTTTTGCCGAGATTTTAGTATGTGTGGAAAAAGAAGTACCTAAAGCGACATATAGGGTACAATTACATATGTATGAGTCTGCGAACTCAAAAGATGGGCAAACAGAAGACTCTTTGGTCCCTACCTGAGCTCAAAGCTGGACTCGAACATTTCTTTAAAGAACACGGACGTTATCCCACGGCTACCGAAGTCGATTCATATCGGTATTTGCCGTCAGCTCGGACAATCGAGCGTAGTTTTGGTGGTCTTGTAGAATTGCGTAAAAAATTAGGTCTTGGAGAGAATCACGATTTTAGAACCGGCGAACATAGTTCTAATCGGGCACGGAGCATCAACAAGCGCGCACATGTCACAGAACGCATCGTATATGACTATTTAGTAGAGCGGTTTGGGAAAGAGTTTGTCCATCGCGAGTACTTTTTTATTGATGATCATCGGACACGGGCTGATTTCTTTATTTATGACTCGGGCAAGGGATTTTGTGTCGATGTTTTTTATCCTGCATCGCCACGCAACCTCAGTGGCTGTCTAAATATTAAACTGACCAAATACAGCGGTTTAGGAGCATTTTTGGAGTATCCGGTCATATTCTTACAAATGAACGAGTCTATATCGCAAACTAGGCTCAATGCGCTCCTTAAGGCCAAAAAACGGCCTTTGCCGCCAGGGCAGTATCTGATGGAGTGGAACAGCTTTAAGGAGTTTTGCTCATCACGCGACCCACTGAAGGTCCTACAGGGGAGGGCGGTAATGGAGAAGTTAGGTTTAAAGCCAAAGAAGTAATGAAATACCTATATATGTCGCTTAACCTACCCGCGCAAAAGGTATATTGTGCGACGTATGTAATCTCGCGCAGACGGGTATAATCAACTGATGACCAAACAGTATGCTGCCGAGTTGCGCGCCCTCTTCTCCCCCGCGGAGGCAGCGGTGCTTAAAAAATTGAAGCAACCAATTGATGTACAAAACTACTTAGACCACCTCCCTATCAATTTTGAGCTGACGGGGGAGACCATCTATTCTGCGCGCAGAGTTTTGAAGCATAAAACAGCTCATTGTGTTGAGGGGGCACTATTTGCAGCAGCAGCACTCGCCTATCATGGCCGCACGCCGTGGCTTATGGATATACAGACCGCGCCATACGACGACGACCATGTAGTTGCGCTGTTTAAGGAGAATGGGCGCTGGGGCGCTATAAGCAAAACGAATCACACCATCTTGCGCTGGCGCGATCCGGTCTACAAAAGCGTACGCGAGCTGGCGATGTCATATTTCCACGAGTACATCGTCATAGATGGAGAGAAGACGATGCGCGCCTTCTCCAAACCGTTCGACCTGTCGCGCTACGCGCCGCAGTGGACAGTAGCCGAAGAGGACTTGGTACAGCTGATATGCGACCTAGACGACTCGCCTCACTCCCCTGTCGCGGATAAAGCGATGATGAAGAAGCTTCGCAATGCGCAACCGATAGAAACAAAAGTCCTAAATATTACCGAGTGGTTGCCTAATGGTAAGAAAGTAAAAATAAAAAAGAGCTCCTTGTAACGGAGCTCATGGCCGGAGTAAGACTACGTTGGCCGTTTTGTAGTCTTTGTAGCTGGTGTCGATGTAGTTTTTGATGCACGGGCCTGCAACCTCTTGGAACGAGGCGAGGCCACGCAGGGCAATGTAGGTCTCCAGCATGTGCCGGCTCTCTACATCGCCACTGTGGAAGTATTTGAGCACCGCCTGCTTGAGCTTGGCATCGCTTGGCGTATCAGACATGGGCTCTCCCCTGTTCTACTGCCTAAACCATACCACAACTTCCAAAAAGTTCTAGTCTTAGTTTTTGACCCCGATGCCGCGGCGGAAGAGCCACAGCAGAATGATAAGGAACGCGAGGATAAAACCACCAAGCACTCCAAAGCAGACAACTATGTTGATGTCGGAGACTCCAAAGAATCCCCAACGAAAGGCGTTGACCATGTAGAGGATCGGGTTAAAGAGCGACACGGTTTGCCAAAACGGTGGGAACTGCTCTATAGAGTAGAAGATGCCACCGAGGTACGTGAGCGGGGTCAGTACAAAGGTCGGCACGATGCTGATGCCGTCGAATCCTTTTGCAAACACACCGTTGATAAGCCCCGCGATAGAAAAGAGTACCGAAGTAAGCACCAAAGCCGCAATAAGCACCAAAATATTTTGTATGGCCAAGTGCGTAAAGAAGAGCCCGACAATCCCGACCAATACGCCCACCATGAGCCCGCGCATCACTCCCCCACTCACAAAGCCTAGGATAACGAGCCACTCGGGCATAGGCGACACCAGTACCTCGTCGAGCGTCTTGGTCCACTTGGCAAAGTAGAAGGTCGAAACGGTGTTCATGTAGGAGCTGGTAATGACCGACATCATAATGAGCCCAGGCACAATAAACTGTATGTAGGTCAGCCCCTGTATAGCGTCCAGCTGTGAGCCGATGAAGGTGCCGAAGACCACAAAATAGAGCGAGGTGGTGATGACCGGCGGCAGGAGCGTCTGTGACCAGATGCGCACGATGCGCATAAAGTCTCCACGCACCATGGTGTAAAAGGCGATAAATTGTTTTTGAGGTGTCATATTTTATTCTGCTTCTGCGCCGATTATTTCGAGGTAGATGTCCTCGAGCTTTTTGTTGTCGTGGCGCTCAAGGAAGCCTTGCATCGGCTCGTCTACCAAGATTTCGCCCTTGTTGATGATAGCGACGTTGCGGGCAAGCTGCTCGGCCTCCTCGAGATAGTGGGTCGTAAGCACAATGGTTGTGCCCTCGGCATTTATTTTGCGCAAGAAGGTCCACATTTGGCGGCGCAGCTCTACATCGACACCGGCAGTCGGCTCGTCGAGTATCAAAAGTTTGGGCGCGTGCACGAGTGCGCGAGCGATCATAAGCCGGCGCTTCATGCCGCCGGATAGTTTTTGTGACGGCTCATTGCGCTTGTCCCAAAGTCCAAGGTCTTTAAGCAGTGCTTCTACACGGGGCAGCGCCTCGTGGCGCGGGATACCGTAGTAGCCGGCTTGGGTGACAAGGATATTCTCTACCTTTTCAAAAATATTAAAATTGAACTCTTGCGGCACCAGTCCAATGAATGTTTTTGCGCGTGAGCCGTCGGTGACGACATCGTGTCCAAAAATTGCCGCTTCCCCACCGGTCTTGTATACCAAGCCAGTCAAAATACCTATAAGTGTCGTCTTGCCCGCGCCATTGGGGCCAAGCAGGGCAAAGAAGTCCCCTTCTTCAATACTGAGGCTGATGCCTTTAAGAGCCTCTACGCCCTTGTCATATTTTTTGCGGAGGTCTTTGACTGAAATTGCTTCCATACGAAGGTTACATCTTACCATAATGCACGTAAAAATCTCCGCTTTTGGCGGAGATTTTTACTGTATTCGAAACTTCAGATTACATCGAGCCGCCCATGCACATCTTGCACTCCTTCGGGTGTCCGATGAGGACCCATGCCGTAGAGAGGCCGACCAGTACGTAGACGATAGCCTCAAGTTGCATAGATGAGCCGAGGATCATGTGGACGACGTTCCAGTCTGAGCCGCTGACGAGCCAGCCGAGGCCCACGAGGCCCCAGTTGAGTCCGCCCACTGCCATCAGGATAAACGTGACCATGTGTAGTGCTTTCATATAGAGATAGTGTACAGAAATTGCGTATGCGGCTCGACCCCTTCCGCTAGCTACAGTATGGACCTTTCATGAAGCTTTAAAAGGACCTATTGGGGATATCTTTTAGCGCGTGGGTAAGTACGAAAGCGGGTTAAGATACGCTTTAACATCGGCGACCGGCATGGTGTAGGTTTTATTTTTGCACGACTTGCTGGCGAAGGAACTTATTTTTGAACCGGTGCTCGCGTAGACACCAAAGTGCAGGTGTGGGCCGGTCGAGTAGCCGGTGTTGCCCGAGTAGCCTATAGCTTCGCCCACTTCAACACTTTGGCCTTGGATTACCGATATGCTCGAGAGGTGCGCGTAGAGTGTCGAAAGTCCATTGTCGTGCTTGATAAACACCCACTTGCCGTAGGAGGCGTTAGGGCAAGTGGCATCGGTGTTACCGGTCCCCAAGATGGTTCCTCCACGAGCAGCTTTGACCGCCGATCCGCTTGATGCGGCCATGTCGATGGCGTTGTGCCCCTTGTTGCCATATATCTGCGGGTTCTGGGTGGCAAACGACGTGTTACCAAAGTATTGCGTAATGCGTATAGAGTCGAGCGGCCACTGCAACACTCCTGGTCGCGCAGTCGGCACCGAGCCCGCCGCAACTGACAGTCCGAGCTGGGCTTCAAAGTCCTGTAGATCTTGTTCGAATTGGGCCTCTTCGGCTTGTTTTTTTGCAATCAGCGCCTGATACTCACTCTCTTTATTTTTTGTCTGGGCAAGCAGGCTAGTTTGGTCGGCTTTGGCAGCGGTGACACCTTGCTTGGTTTGCGCAAGGGTGACCTTAAGACTCGAAAGTTCTTTGCGCTTCGTTTCGGCACTTTGTTTAGTGGTCTTTAGTGTAGTGTGCAGAGCATTTAGACCGCGGATTTTCTCCTGCAGACCTCCGCGGATACTCTCCAGAGCAACGGCTTCATCAAAAAAGTCGGAGAGCGTATTGCCGCTTAAAAGTGCTATAGCCGTATGTTCAGCGTCCATTTCATCCAGCTGCCTGATAGAAGTGCCGATGCCCACTTGCGCGTCAGAAATCTTTTCTTCGGTGGTGCGGATACTGCCCGAGATCGTTCCTATCTCATAATCTTTCTGCGATATCTGGCTGGTGGTCAGCGTCACGCTCTTTTGTAGTTTTTGGATCTGCAGGTCGAGTGCTTTGATGGCACTTTGGAGGGTCTTTTTTTGAGCGGTGGTCAGTTCAAGATTATTCTGCAGGGCGGCTATCTCGGCCTTGAGCTTTTGTATCTGGGCATTAGTTGCCGCAATTTGTGCTTGTGCGGCCGCTTCGGCATCGGCACGTGCTTGGGCAGCAGCTTCTTCCGCCTCGCGTATCGCTTTTTGAGCCTCGGTTTCTTCAGGAACTTCAACAGTTTCATCTTCGGCAAAGACGCGCGGCGCCGCACCAAATATAAGCAGGCCAGCTAAGAGCAACAGGGGTGCACGTACGAGGAAGGACATCCTCTCTATTTTAAAGGTTTTGGAGTGCTTGGGCAATGCGCTTGCGCGTCTCCTCTTTGCCCAATAGTCCCATGATAGCAAAAGGGTCAGGCGACTTTTCCTTGCCCGAGAGAGCCACGCGCAATGGCCACAGCACCTCTCCCCTGCCTTGAGCAGTGGCGTAGGGCCATATGATGTCTTTGAGCTGTGCGGCGAGGAATCCTTCATGCGGCACATGTTCTAGCAGATCGGTAAGTGCCTTCAGATGATTTGACGCGACTTCAGGTAGAATCTTTCCTTTTTGCAAAAGGAGCGCGGGTTCGTAAGAGGGGTCGCCAAAAAAGTCGAACTCGGTCTCGAGCATCAGTACTGCCTCGACAAGCGTCTGTGCACGCTCTTTGAGCAGTGGAATAAGCCGTGGGTCTATACCCTTGTCACTAAACGCCTTCAAACGCGCGGCATACTCTGCGTCAGAGAGCTTTTTTAGGTGTTCGTGATTAAACCACTTGAGCTTTTCTAGCCCAAACACTGCGCCCGCTTTGTGGACGCGGTCGAGGGTAAATAGTTTTGCAAGCTCATCAAGCGTAAAGAGCTCTTGCTCCCCGCCCGGATTCCACCCCAAGAGTGCAAGATAGTTGAGTACCGCCTCGGGGATAAACCCTTGTGCTTTGTACTCGTTGACCGACACCGCGCCGTGGCGTTTAGAGAGTTTTGTTTTGTCGGGTGCGAGTATGAGCGGAATGTGCGCGTACTGCGGGCGCTCAAACCCAAGCGCCTCTAGCATCAAAATTTGTCGCGGCGTGTTGGAGATATGATCCTCTCCGCGGATGACATGTGTGACCCCCATTTCGTGATCATCAATCACGACGGCCAAGTGATACAGTGGCTCGTCGATATTGCGCGCAATCACAAAGTCGCCTAGCTCGGTGGTGTCAAAGGTGACCTCTCCACGCACCGCGTCTTGGAAAGTAATTTTGACGTTCGGGTTTTTAAACCGCACCACTTTTTTGTCTGGGTTATCTTTGCCTGCTTCGGCCTCGTAGGCTGCTCCCACCTCGATGAGCTTCGGAATATGTTTTTGATATACCGCGGTGCGCTCCGATTGTCGCGCGACTGCAGGCATGCTGTACGGCAATCCAAGCCATGCAAGACCAGCGAGTATGTCGTCCTCATACTCGCGCTTAGAGCGCTCTTTGTCGGTGTCCTCGAAGCGCAGGACCATCTCGCCGCCGTTGTGGGCAGCAAACAGGTGGTTGAAGAGCGCGGTGCGGACCGAGCCGATGTGTACAAAACCGGTCGGCGAGGGCGGATAGCGGGTGATAACCTTGGCAGTCATCCAAAAACTATAGCAAATAAAGCCTTATTTGGCTTACTCTTTAGTATACTTGACAAATAGTACTTATGGGTGTATAATAGTATTTGAAAGCTCATCACATCATCTTCTTTAGCACAGGGGGGGTCTACATGCTTGCAACTCTACGCCAAGTTGGTTCTTGGCTTCTGCGCGCCGGAGGACGCACGATACTCTGGTCAATTGAGCGCCTTGCTCAATTGATTTTGAACGCCACTGGCAGCTTTTTTGGCCAAGTGTTCAAAGGTACAATCATGAGCATCCTGGTCAAGACTACCGCAGCCATTCTGTTCTTCGGGTTTGTGGCGGTCGCTCTTGGCTTCGAAGGAGTTGGCGGGGTCTTCATTGCACTCTCGCTCGCTCCCATGATGCTGATTGGACTCTGGATGGGGCCAAGAGCAATGCTGGCTTCGGCCAACAAAAAAAAGAAGAAGAAAAAGAAAAAGTAGTTGGCAAAAGTTCGTAAGGGCGGGACATCAGTTCCCGCCCTTTATGCTTTCTATACTTCGTGAGAGACAGCGATGTCGAGCAGAGCGGAGGCAATCAGCGAGGCGGCATCAGCGCGGGCAAAGGCGCGAGCGGCGTTGCTCATCGCGTGCTTCATCGGCTCGTGGGTCATGATGCGGTCGACTTCGGATATCAGCAGGCCGGGGGTCAGGTTGTTCTGCTCAATCACCGCACAAGCTCCTGCACGCGCGTACGCGTATGCATTTTTTGTTTGATGATCTTCGGCGGCGTTCGGGAGCGGAATGAGTATCGATGGTAATCCCCACGAGGCGATTTCAAAAATAGTGGAACCGGCGCGTGATATTACCAACTGAGCCACACCCGCGGTCATGCGCGTAGCAAGGTCGTTTAGGTAGCCGACGGGATGATAGTGCTCGAGGTCGAGATTGTCTCCCATGATAACCTTTGCCCGACCAGCAATGTCAGCGAGGTTTGCATCGCCTGTTTGATGAATGATTTGGTATTTTTGCAACAACTGCGGCAGTGCCGAGAGCAGACCTTCGTTGAGCGCTTGCGCGCCTTGCGAGCCGCCGGTTACATACAGCACGGGCAGTTCTTTTTTGAGTTTCAAAAACTCGTAAGCCCCTTCGCGTGCGGGTATGAGCACCGATTTGCGGATAGGATTGCCCGTAAAGGCAACTTTGTCTTTGGGGAAGTGGTGCGCCGCTTCGGGGAATGAGACCGCGATTTTGGTCGCAAAGGTGCCTGCCCATTTGTTGACTCTCCCCGGCTCGGCGTCCGACTCGTGTATGATGACGGGAATTTTAAAGAATTTTGCCGCAAGTAATGTGGGAAAGGATGCGTATCCGCCTTTGCCAAAGACGACGTCTGGGTAGAGGAAGAAAATACGCAACACCGAGCGGAATATCCCCCATCCGGTTTTAAAGAAGTCGAAGAAGTTAAGAATGGAAAAGTAGCGACGCATTTTGCCTGCCGAGGTCGGCACAAAGCGTATGCTGTTGGCAATAAGCATCTCACGGTCGTATGGGTCGGGAGCGGCATAAATAAGTTCGGGCTCCAGCAGTTTGCGGGCACGGACTTGGTCGTTGAGCGCTTCGGCTACCGCAATGATGGGGTAAAAGTGCCCTCCTGTTCCTCCGCCGGTAAAAAGAATTTTCATCTGATTGTTATGACTTCATTCTGCGCGATACAGACAGTATAACGCCCACTTCGGCCAGTGCTATTGCAAGCGAAGTGCCGCCGTGAGAAACAAAAATGAGCGGTAGCCCTGAAAATGGAATGAGCCCCACTGTTGAGGCAATGTTCATAAACGATTGCCCGATAATGATTGTTATGAGGCCGACAACTAAGAGCCCGCCAAAGGGGTCGGGCGCTCGCGCCGCAATACGCAACCCGAGCAAGGCCACTCCTGCATACAGCAGTACCAGTGCGACCGAGCCCGCAAAGCCAAACTCTTCTGCCGCAACCGCAAAGATCGAGTCGCCGATGGGTTCCGGGAGGTAAGAAAACTTTTCAATACTCTGTCCAAACCCCCTGCCCGTCCAACCCCCAGAGCCAACAGCAAGCAAAGACTGGTGTATCTGCCAACCGGCACCTTGCGTATCTTGCGTTTGACTAAAAAAAGTTATAAAACGCTCCGCAAGATAGGGCCGTTGGTACGCCACAGCCCCCAGTGCCAAAAGCCCAATGAGCGCCATAAGTAGCAGATGCCGCACTCGCCCCCCCGCAGCAAACAACACTACTGCTCCAGCAAGTAGCAGTACCGCCGCGCCGTCGGTGTCGGGCTGTAGCAAAAGGACAGCCGCCGAAAGTCCGCCAACAAGAGCGAGCGGGAGCACCCCTCCTTTGAGAGTCGCGGCACTTTTGAGACGGCCTGCATAAATAGCGGCCAAAAAAGCGACCGAAGCAAATTTGAGAAATTCAGCGGGCTGAAAAGTAATGGGCCCAATGTCTATCCAACGAGAGGCGCCCTTGAGCGTCAACCCTATGCCGGGGACAAAGGTGAGTAGTGTAAGAAACAAAGCAAAGCCAAAAAAATACGCGGTGTACGGACGCCACAATCGGTAGTCGATGCGCGAAATAATAAGCATCAGTATCCCGCCGCCCAAAAATCCAAACAATAGCTGGCTTGCCGCTACAGAAGAAAAGGTGGCGCCGCTCCCCTTTGCCAAGAGTCCGAGTGCCGCAGAGGTAAAGATGAGCAGGCCGAATACTAGCAGGACCAAAAAGACGAGCAAAAAAGGAGTATCAACTGACTTTCCTTTCATACTAAATAAGTGCCATCGTCATGCCTATAATGGCGGCAACAACGCCGACGACCCAATAGCGCATGGTCACCTTGTACGGTGGCCAGCCAAGTGCTTCGAAGTGGTGGTGTAAGGGCGCGATGCGCAATATTTTGCGCCCTAATACTTTTTTGCCGAATATCTGCAGCAGGTTTGAGCAGACGGTAGCCACCAAAAGAATTCCGATGATAGGCAACACACTGACCCCCCTGCCCTCGCCGAGCGTGTCGGTGAGAAATGCAATAACGGTAAGCGCCAATGTGAGTGCCATGGTACCCGTTTCGGAGAGGTAGAAGCGCGCAGGCGGAATATTAAACCAGAGGAACGCGAGCAACCCGCCTGAAATAGCGGCCGAAAGTGCCGCGATGTCCATTTGATTTTGAAAGAAGGCGATACCCGCGTAGGCGGCAAAGATTGAGGCAAAAGTGCCACCAGCCAAGCCATCAATGCCATCGATGACACCACCGGCATATATAAAGAGTGCTACTAAGGTAAAGAATGGGACGATATAGATGCCTAAGTACAGCGGCGCGTCGAGGAATGGAAAGGATATCGTGGTGACATCAAGCTTGTCGTAGAACCACCATCCGCAAAACACCGCAACTGCTGCAACCGCCAACAAACGCACGCGGAGCTTGATGCCTGAGCGGCCGGTCACCTCAAAGAGGTCGTCTATAAACCCGACCAGTGCGCCGATCGCAAGCGCCGCGAGTGGCAACCATGTTTGGTTGCGGCTGATGAATGCAAGGTCGGTAAAAGCGTTTGGGTATAGCCGCGCAAGAAGCGAGAGCAGGTCTGCAGCAAGCAACACACTCCCCCACACAATAATACCGCCGAAGCGTGGTGTTCCGACCTCGCGCGTTTCGTGCAGGCGATTAAACTCAACCGCCGCACTGCCATCGAGCGCGGTCTTGCCGGCTTTTGGCTTCCACATTTTGTGCGAGTACAAAAAGTGCGTCAGAAACGGCGTGATCACTATCCCAATAAGGAACGCGAGTGTTGCGGGTATAAAAACACGGAGTATATCGAGCGTTATCATAGCGAGAGTGAGGCGCGAGCGGCTTGTATAAGGGCTGCTACGTCACTAAAGCGGCCGTCGCGGGTCGACCCAAGTACTGCCGCAACGACGGTTACTCCGGGCTCGAGGTCAAACACCGCTACCAAGTTGCCTCCGGCCAAGTCGGTATAGCCGGTCTTTGCGGCAACAAATCCGGGGATGCTCTGGAGCGGCAGTGTGGTGGCCTCAGCGGTCAGTGTCTTGCCGCTTTGGTCAATCGAAACTTCTGGGCGCGTCGTCAGTTCAAAAAAGTCGGGGTGGTCTTTATAAAAGAGTGCCGCGAGCCGAGCCACATCATAGGCCGACCCATAAGCGCCCGAAGTGGTTTTGGTTACATCAAGCCCTGTCGCATTAAAAAAGTGCGTCTTAGTGAGGCCTAGTTGCTTGGCGGCGGCGTTCATCTTGCCTATAGGGTCGTCGCCTAAGGTTGCGATAGCGGCTTCCATCGCGTCGTTGCTCGATGCCACCAGTGCAAATTTGATAAGATCGCCGAGCGTCACGGTTTGTCCTACCTTGAGCCCCGAGTTGCCCTCGGGTAATATGTTGCTGCGCGTAATTTGTACCGGCGTTTTGGCCATTTTGACCGAAAGTACTGTTTGAACAGCCATCAACTTAGTAAGCGAGGCAAGCGGCAGCTGCTCGTAGGCATTTTTTTGATAGAGCACGCGATGAGTACCAAGGTCGTAGAGCACCGCCGACTTTGCGACAAGTTTTGTTTCATCAAGTACTACCGTAGGCACTCCGGCTTCTGCCACAGCTGCACTCATACCGTTTGGGAGTATATTGACCGCCCCATACACGCCAGTGGCAAAAGCACCAAGCGTGAGCACCAGCGCGCCGAGTATTCCGGACATAGTTTTGATGAAGTTGGTCATGATTCGGATTGCTTTTGGCGGTACGCTTCCTCGAGCGCTTGCAGTTTTTGTTTAATATCTGAGTAGTCGGGTAAGTCTTGCGGACGGCTGACCCCCAATTCGGCAAGCAGCTCCGTGGTCGGCTCATACAAAAATGACCGCTCGTCTTTTGGGTTGGGTATTTTGCGCACCAAGCCGCGCAAAGTGAGTGTTCGAAGGGTCTGCGACGAGTTGACCCCGCGGATGAAGTCTATTTCGCTCCGGGTGAGTGGGCCACGATAGAGCACGGCCGAGAGCGCCTCTAGCCCTGCCTTGCCGATGTCGCGCGAGTACTCCTCTTTGCGCACCTTTTCTATCAATTCAGAAGCGGTAGGTCCTACCCGCAGCTCAACCTCGCTTCCATCGTCTACCACCACAATACCCTGCAAATGCTCCTGCAGCTCGACAATAGCCGCCGACACAGTTGCCTCTTCGGCTGAGAGCATCTTTGTAAGCTCTTTGCGAGAAAGTGGGCGCCCAAGAGCAAAGAGCAGGGCTTCTATTTTGTGTGCAAGGTCACTCATTGCCATAGGATGGGGTCGACACAGTATGGCTCTCAAGGGTGATATCCCCGTGGTGAGATTCCTGCTCGGCCTTAATTATACCTTGCTTCACCAGCTCTAGCAGTGCCAAAAAGCCGATGATAATTTCGCCGCGTTCCTTTTTGCCTGCAAATTCTTTGAAGCTCATTTTAAATGCCCGCGAGATGCGCGCGGCCATGGTGTCTATCATTTCTTCGAGCGAAATAATCTTTTTGACCTCTACTTTTGGGAGCGAGAGCGTTGTTGGAAAGCCGTCTATCAATGTTTGTGCGGCGGCGCGCAGGCTGCTTAGGGTTGCTTCGGGTGCGGGGATGTACAGCGGCTCGAGTTCTTTTGTTCGCCCCTCGTACAAGTACACTTCTTCGACACGTCCAAGGCCAACCGAGGCCTCTTTGATTATTTGGTACAGCGCGAGGCGATACTCGAGCTCTTTGATATCGCGGGACTCGTCGTCAGACAGCTCAAGGTTGGGTAGGAGTGAGCGCGATTTAATGAGCAAGAGTGTAGCTGCAAGCGCAATAAACTCGGCGGTCTCCCCCACCGGCAAGTGCGGCATCGCATTTACCCGTGCGATGTACTCGTCGGTCACCGACGCGAGCGATATGTCGTTGATGAGGAGCTTTCGTTTCTCGATTAGTTCGAGCAAGACCTCAAGAGGTCCCTCGTAGACGGCTGTCTTAACCGGAATGGGCATACTTCTCTATTAAAGCAAGAAAAAATCGTATCGGCGACCCAGCTGCACCCTTGGCTAAGTGCTCGCCGGGGGCGGCGGTCATTTTGGGAGCGATGTCGATGTGTATCCACGGGCAATCCAACTCTTTGGCAAACACCTCAAGGAACTTGCCGCCGCCAATGACACCCGCGTAGCGGGAGTTGCCTGTTGCAGGGATGTTGGGCACATCACCGAACACGCCTTTGACGATATAGTCGTACTCCTTCCATAGCGGCATCGGCCACATGTAGTCCCCGCTCTCTTCGGCGAGGTCCATAAAGTCCATGATCATTTTACTGTCGCTGGTCATAAATGCATTTGCCCACTCGCCAAAGGCGGTCAGTGCCGCGCCCGTGAGCGTTGCGGCATCGGCGACAATTGCGGGGTTGTAGCGCTTGGCATAGGTGATTGCGTCGGCCAATATGACGCGACCTTCGGCGTCGGTGTTGAGGATTTCGATCGTTTTGCCCGAGAGCGACTTGAGGATATCGCCGGGGCGCATTGATTGCGGGCCAGTTGTGTTTTCTACCGCGGGGATAAGACCAACGACGTTCGTTTTGATACCAAGGCGTGCCGCAAGCGCGACCGCGTGTATAACCGCCGAGCCGCCCGACATATCCATGTGCATCTCGTACATATGGTCGCCCGTCTTGATGTTCATACCGCCGGTGTCGAAGGTCACACCCTTACCCACCAATACGACGGGCGGATTCTTGAAGGACAGTTCTTTGGCTCCCTTCTTAAGAACTGTCCTTGGGGAATCCGCGCCCCAATACTCAACAATAATAAATTCGGGCTTATCCTCGGCACCTTTGCCCACGCCCACCACGCCACCCATGCCGAGCTTTTCCATCTGCTTCATATTGAGCGACGTGACTTTGGCCTTAGTACCCACCATGGCGCGCTTCGCCGCGGCAAGGAGCGACTTCGGAGTCATATCGCCTGCAGGCGTGTTCGAAAGCTCGCGTGCGCGATTGATTTCGGTAGCGATAACGTGCCCGTCGGCAAAGCCTTCTTTGGCTTCTTGCGGAGCATCAGTAATGGCAAAAGTATCTACCATGCTCCAACCTTCTTTTGGTTTGGTTTTGTACGTGTTGTGTTCGTAGTTGGCCATCACAAAGGCGGTGCCGGCGATGCGCCCCACTTCGTAGTCGCCCATGTCTTTAGGCGCAAGCGCTTTGAGGTCGGAGTAGTCGAGCGCAATACTTTTTAGTTTGTACTGCTTGGCTACTGCAACAACTTTGCGCATGATAGTCACAAACTTGCGGCGGTTGACCTCCTTTTTCTCCCCGCAAGGTACCGAGAGCGTTTTGCCATCAAAATGGACTACCGAACCCTCAATAAGCTCTATAACAACCGCCCCCTTTCCTGCTTTAGGCTGGAATTTCATGTACAAATTATACCTATAAATAAGGGTTTTTCTTATTGACATATATACAAAATAAAAGTACAGTACTGCCCAGTTGCATCGACGCAAGCGCGTCAAAAACACAGGGGTTGCTGATGAACTACACTCATCGCAAGCGTGTCAACGGATTCAATCTCGCGGGCACCATCGGTTTGGTCGTTCTGGCAATCTGCTTCATTTCCTACCTGCCGATGTACACCGGACCAAATGGCTGGGGAGGGATCGTCGTCTTTACCTGCCTCGCCATCTTCTCGTTGTTATGTGCAGCAGTGATCGCCAGCAAAATCCGTACCACCGACTGACCCGCCGCACAATCTGCAACCGCCCTCTCTCCGGCGGTTTTTCTTTATTCAAAATCAACTCCTTCTTTTGCAAATCCGTTATAGTTGATAGTAATCTCTTCTCCTTTAGGGATATCTCGTAGAGCAAAATTAATATCTTCTTCTACACCCTCTTCATACCGCGTACCTGTATTTGGTGTAAGCGAGTGATTTATATGTCGAGCGTCGTCGCCTGGGGTTATAACGAGGCCGCTCTGCTTACTGATGTAGCTATAAAAAAAAGAAGTTTCAGGAGTCAGCGGTGCAGCCGAGTCGACAGCCGAGTCAAACTTCCACACCAAGGTATCTGCGGGTATATCTTCTGCGGCAAACAATCCTGTACCTGCTGTGGTACTGGGACCCGCAACTGTTTTTACCAAAAGCATTACCCCTTCTTGTCCGTACTCAGGAGGGTGTCGATACGGTTGAGGTCGCGGGGGAAGAGCGTTGCTTCTTTGACGTTAGGCAAGTTGAGCAAGCGCGCAGTGAGGCGCTCAAGACCGGTTGCAGAGCCGCCGTGCGGCGGGAGGCCCACTTTGAATGCTTGTAGATAGTACGAAAAGAGTTCTGGTTTAAGACCTTTGGCCTTCATGCGCTCCACCAACTCGTCGTGGTTGTGCACACGCTGACCGCCGGTTGTGATTTCGAGTCCGCGGAAGAGGAGATCGAAGCTTTTTGTAAAACCTTTATCATTCTCGTCCTCATAGGTATAGAACGGGCGCTTACTTACTGGATAGTGGGTGACAAAGACAAAGTCTGAGTTGTGCTCCTTGAGCGCCCACTCGCATATCGCGCGCTCGTGCTCGGGCTCAAGGTCCGGCTCTTCGGCGACGCCGAGGATCTTTTGTACCTCGCGCAGTTTAAGCACCGGAATTTTGGTCGGCATCGCAACTTCAACTCCCGCCTTTTGTACAATCAAACGCATCGTGTGCTCAAGAGCAGCCATCACATCGGTATGGTCTTTTATAAAACCCATTTCAAAGTCGAGCGATGAGTACTCAGACAGGTGCCGAGTAGTCGCGTGCTTTTCGCCACGGAATACTTTTGGTGTTGCAAAGGCGCGTTCAAATACGCCGACCATAATTTGTTTGTAGAACTGCGGCGAAGTCGCGAGGAACGCCTTTTTGTCGTAGTAGTAGTCCACCTCAAAGGCTGACGCACCGCCCTCGGCGTCGCCGCCTACGAGTGCGGGCGCTTGAAACTCGGTGAAGCCCTGCCCTTTCATCCCCTCTCTAAAGCCGGCGATAATTGCCTCTTGGGTTTTAAATATTTGCTTCGCTTTCTCCGTGCGGAGTGTAAACGGCATGTGGTCTAGGTAGGTATCGAGGTTGACCTCGGTCCCCAGCTCAAACGGAATCTCTGATTTAGAGATGATGGTGATGCCGGTGACCTCCAGCTCGATGTCGCCGTTTTGTGCACCCTCTTTGCGGTTCTTTTCAGGTCGCTCGTTGACCTTGCCCTCTACCGCCACCACATACTCGTTGCGCACCTCCTTGGCCGTTTCGATCGCCGCCGATGCGGGGAGTGTCACACCCTGCACCACGCCCGAGCGGTCGCGGAAGTCGAAGAAGACCATCTTGCCTTGGTCGCGACGCACCGATACCCAACCCTGTATCAACACGGCTTCGCCTTTCTTGCCTGCAAGATCTCCGATGAGTGTCCGTTCCATAAAATGTTGTGCTAACTATACCAAAAAAAGGCTTATCTGGCTTGGCGGATTAGACTTGACAGATTGGTACATATCATGCTATAATACACAACGGTAAAACGTTCAACCAAACCCAATGGAGGCCAAGATGAAGCGTTCTGTTTTGATTGTTGCCGCCCTGTGTGCACTGCCGCTGCTGGCAGCTTGCAACCACACCGATCCCCACGTCGTCAGTTCGATGACACCGGTCCGCGCCAAGGTCGTCGACGTGACCGACGGATGCAGGGTCCACGTGAAAGTCGGCGACGAAGTCCGCGTCGAGAAGCACGCGCGGGGCGACTGCCCCCAAGTCGGCGGCCAGATCATGGTCGGCCGGTCGATCCCCAAGCTCGTTCACCACTAACCACCGCCTAAACGGGAATCGCTCCTGTTTGGGCGGTTTCTGTTTTTAGTACAACCCAACCCCAATTTTCTCGCGCACATCTTTCATTTTGGCTTGCGCGCGGGCGCGGGCAACTTCGGCACCGTCTTTTAAAATTTGAATCACGGCCTCGCGGCTGAGCGCCGCGCGACGCTCGCGCATTGGAGCAATGGTTGCGATGATATTGTGCGCAAGCAACTCTTTAGATTCTTTGTAGCCTATCGTGCCATCCATATAGCGCTTCTGAATTTCGGCGAGGTTGGGAGTAAAGTGCTGATGCAACTGGAAGGTGATGTCAGTGGTCGGATTGAGCGGCGCACCCACCGCGGTCGAGTCAGTTTTGATAGACATAACCGCGACACGGATTGCTTCGTCGGTACCAAACAGCGGGATAGTATTGCCATAGCTCTTGGACATCTTTTTGCCATCAACACCGGGCACCGTGCCCACGCCCTCCAAGATCATTTCTTTAGGCTCTTTAAATGTGTCGCCATAAGCTAGGTTGAATTTGGCCGCAGCCTCACGCGCATACTCAATGTGCTGACGCTGATCCTCGCCTACCGGCACCACATCGGTGTCATACAAAAGAATGTCGGCGGCCATAAGCATCGGATAGTTGAAGAGCCCTGCGTTTGCCTCGAGCCCCTTGGCCACCTTGTCTTTAAACGCGTGTGCTTGCTGGAGAAACGGCACCGTCACCAAGCACTCAAAAATCCATGCAAGCTCGGGGTGCTCCAACACATCAGATTGTTTAAAAATAGTCGCTTTGGTCGGGTCAACACCCACAGCGATATAGTCAGCGACGACATCAATGATCCCCTCGCGCAGTTGTGCAGGATTTTTGACCGAGGTGAGTGCGTGGAGGTCGGCCACCATGAGCATGCTCTCGTAGTCGGCGTATGCACCCACAAAACGTTTGAGTGCCCCAAGATAGTTCCCGATGTGCAACTGCCCGCTCGATTGCAGGCCAGTCAATAAGCGCTTTTTTTCGTCTGCCATATGAACACCATACTACCAATAAAAGGCTTATTTCTGAACTACTTGACTTATCACTATTTGATGAGCATTGTGGAAATAGATTCAGAACATTTATGAGGTAAGGGATGCGAAAGCTCTGGACTCCTGACGGCTATGTCGAAAAAAGTGCCGTCGGGCTGGACCTCGACGGCGTTGCGCGCGATACCGGCTACAAGGCGTATCTCTCGGTCAACGAACTGATCAAAAAGTTCGGGGGCAAGCCGGTCACCTACGCCGATTACATCCTCAAGCCGTTCAATAACCTGCAGTACGTGACCTCCTGTGGTGCAAGTATCGACAAAGAAACATTGCATCGCGAATATCACGACCTGCATCCGGCGGATAACCTGACGGGCCCGTTTGCTGACGTAACCAGCTTCTGCGAGCAGGTTGGAATGTTGGGGCTCGACCTCTTTGTGGTCACCGCCTGCCGCGCCGACTGGGTGGTCAATTGGTTCAAGGAGCACAGCTTGGGTGCGCACTTTGCCCAAGTAATTCACTCGGCCAAACCCAAGGACCCGCACCTGAGGGCAGTCTGCGCCGAGTTGGGGGTCGAACCCGACGAGGTCTTTTATGTCGGCGACATGGGGCACGACATGGAGGCGGCTATCAAGGCCGAGATTCTGCCCGTCGGCATCACTCGCGGCTACGACGGTGCCGAAGCGAGCCTCAAAAAAGCGGGCGCCAAAATGGTGGTGCGGAGCCTCGAGCACCTTGCATGCTTGATCTCCTAAAACAACAACGCCGGATTTTCATCCGGCGTTTTTTATTTTCCTAAATCCCTTCCTCTCTTAATTTTTCTACCAAACCTCGCGCAGAGCGCGAAAGTTTGCTCGGCAAGTTTATTTTGATACGCACCTGTAGGTCTCCACGCTTACCGCGCGCAGTCGGCACCCCTTTGTTTTTAATCGTCAGTATTTCGCCATGGGTGACGCCCTGCGGGATATCAAGCGACTCCGAGCCATCCAATGTTTCTATCGTGTAGCTGCCGCCGAGCAATGCATCCGAGAGTTTGACCGACAGTTCAGTCACCAGGTTCGGCCCATCTTTTTTAAATCGCGCATCGGGCTTTACATGAATCTTGACGTACAGGTCGCCCGCAGAGCCGTCGGCAACTGCCTCGCCCTGCCCATTGAGGCGGATCATCTCGCCGCCTTCAATACCGGCGGGTACATTGATCTCAATTTCATCCTGCTTTTTGTAGACGCCTTCGCCGCGGCAGGTCTGGCACTTTTCTTTCGGAATCTTACCCTTGCCTTTGCAGTGTTTGCACGGCTGCACCATCGTGACGGTACCGAAGAAGGAGTTCGTAGTTTCGTGCACCTTGCCCTGCCCGTTGCAGTGTGTGCAAGTTACCACCTCGCTCCCCTTTGCGGCACCAGAGCCCTTGCAGGTGTCGCAGAGGCTCGTTTTGGCCAAGAGGACACTGCGCTTGACCCCAAAGACAGAGTCGTGGAACGAAAGCTCGAGGTCGATAGAGATATCGCGACCGCGCTTCTGGCGCGTGGTGCCGCCATTGCCTGCAAAAAAGTCGCTAAAGATATCGCCCATGTCGAAGCCGCCTTGGTTGAAGGCGTCTTGAAATTGGGAGAAGTCGAATCCACCCGCATTAAAGCCCGCGCCGCCGTTCGGCGCACCTCCACCGCCGAAGACACGACCGTACGAGTCGTACTCGGCGCGCTTTTTGTCATCACTCAATATTGAGTACGCTTCGGAAACTTCCTTAAACTTGTCTGCATCACCCTCTTTTTTGTCGGGGTGGAACTTGTGGGCGAGTTTGTGGAAGGCCTTTTTAATTTCGTCCTTTGAGGCGCTTTTAGTTACTCCTAGCAACTCATAGTAATCACGTTTACCGGACATTGTGGGTCTAGTTTACTGTGGCTTTTCGTCGCCTGCAAGTTCCTCTTCTTCATCATCCTCTTCGGCGTTTATTTCTTCATCATTATCACCCTTTGGTTTGTGCCCGTCTCCGATGAATCCGCCCGCCTGTATGCTCCAGAGCTTGCGGTACAGGCCGTCTTGGTTGACCAACTCGAGGTGCGTGCCTTGTGCGGCAATAGAGCCCGCCTCAACGACGATGATGCGATCCATCTTCATAATAGTAGAGAGGCGGTGGGCTATAACGACCACCGTTTTGCCCTGCATAAGGGTCTCGAGTGCGTCTTGTATCAGCGACTCGGACTCGGAGTCGAGGCTCGATGTCGCTTCGTCGAGCACGAGGATGGGCGAGTTTTTGAGCAGAGCGCGCGCAATAGCCACACGCTGGCGCTCGCCGCCGGAGAGCTTGACCCCGCGCTCGCCCACAAAGGTGTTGTAGGTCTCGGGGAGCTTGGAGATGAACTCGTGGCAGTGTGCCTGCTTGGCCGCGGCGATAACCTCCTCGTCGGTTGCGTCGCGGCGGCCATAGCGGATGTTCTCCATCAGTGTGCGATGAAAGAGCACCGGCTCTTGCGGGACAAAGGCAACAACTTCGCGCAAACTTTCTTGGGTTACTTTGCTGATATCAGTACCGCCTATTTTTATAGCCCCTTCCTGCACATCAAACATACGCAACAGGAGCTTGGTAACCGTAGATTTGCCAGCTCCCGAGGGGCCCACCAAGGCGATACGTTCGCCTGAGTCTATTTTGAGATTAAATCGATTGAGTATCCGCGTCTGCTTATTAAAGTAGAAGGAAACATCGTCAAACCACACTTCTCCTGTAGAAACTTTTAGTTTCTTTGCATTGGACTTGTCGCTGACCTCGTGTGGAGTCTTGAGTATGCCCACCATTTCGCTGGCGTCAGCGAACGCGTCATAAAATCGGCGCAGCTCGCGATTGATGCTTACTAGGCGGTTAAAAGTTGTTAGCAAGTAGGCTTGTATAAGGATGAAGTCTCCAATGGTCACACGGCCCTGGCTCCACAATTGCACGGCTCCGTACAAAAGTGCTATCTCAATACCTATCATAAAGATACCCACCGTCATCCAAATGTACTCGTCAGCAAACCACGACCGCAGGGTTATAGCGCGCCACTTCTCCACCACACGCCTAAATATTTGCTGCTCGTGCTTCTCGCCTGAAAATTGCAGGATAGTAGACTGATTTGAAACAGCGTCAGCAAGTGCGCCGGTAACATGTGTGTCGGCCTCGGCGCGGGCTACGCGCAACGGTTGACGCAAAAGGGAGACCCATATCTGAAAAGTAACAAAAAGTACCACCCATACCAAAAGGCCTAGGCCTAGTATTGGGCTGCGGAACGAAAGCACCACGATTGCTCCTGTCACAAACAAGAATGTGGGGAAAAATGAGCGGATGACCGTGTCAAACAGCGATTCATACGCTTTAGAAAATTTATTGACGCGGTGTGTAAGCGAGCCGGCAAAGCGCGAAATGAAGAAGTTGTGTGAATGCTTAATAAGATAGCCGAATGCGCTGTCCAGTAGATCAGCCATGACGCGCGCCTGCATGATCATCGTGCTCCATCCCTCCAAACGATGTCCGATCCAGTTTAGAAGGTACATTAACCCAGTCAGGATAAGGAGTGTCGTTAGTGTGTGCAGAGTGGCTGCGTCTGGATTATGTGTGGCAAGCAAATTGAAAAACTGCCGCATAAACAGCGGTGCCGAGAGCGTCGCAACTTGCATAAGGATGAGCCCGCCGCCTATAGCCCCAAGTAGGAGTCCGTACTGGCGCGTATTTGCCCAGTACACATCAAACACCTCCCTGGCCGAAGCCAATTTTTTGGATTCTTTCTGCATTTGTTGCATTATAGCACGATTTGACAAAAATGAAAAAGGCTCGTATTGCTACGAACCTTTTTTCAAACACTATTTCTGCTCAGGTCCGCCGGCTGGAGGAGTGTCATGTGGAGCACTTTGGGTGCCCGCGGCAGGTGGTTCTTGCGGAGGCGGAGTGCCACCAGCTTTTTGTACCGCTTCGTAGACCTTAGAGAGTTCTTTCGAAAGCTCTTCGGTTGCAGATTTTATAGCCGCAAGGTCATCGCTCCCCTTCTTGGCCTCCAGCGCACCTACTTTGTCGTTGATAGCAGTTGCAAGCTCCATCGGAATCTTTTCTTTATTGTCACTCAATGCCTTGCGCGCCGCATATATCGACTGGTCGGCAAAGTTGCGTGCCTCTACCAACTCTACTTTTTGCTTGTCAGAGTCGGCGTTGGCCTCGGCCTCTTTGCGCATGCGCTCGATGTCAGCATCGGCCAAGCCCGACGATGCCTCGATGCGTATAGCCTGCTCTTTGCCCGTTGCTTTGTCCTTGGCCTTCACACTCAAGATGCCGTTGGCATCAACATCGAAGGTCACTTCTACCTGCGGGAGACCGCGTGGTGCCGGTGGGATGCCGTCGAGCACAAACTTGCCGAGCGACTTGTTGTCCGAGGCCATGGCGCGCTCGCCTTGAGTTATGTGGATTTCTACCGAAGTCTGGTTGTCTGCAGCAGTAGAGAAGGTCTGCGACTTGGCCGTCGGGATGGTCGTGTTGCGGTCGATAAGTTTCGTTGCAACGCCGCCCATGGTCTCTATCCCGAGCGAGAGTGGGATTACATCAAGCAAGAGTACATCGCGGACCTCGCCGCCCAGTATTCCACCTTGAATAGCGGCACCAATAGCCACGACTTCGTCGGGGTTGACGCTCATGTTCGGCTTTTTGGCGAAGTACTTTTCTACCGCAGCCTGTAGAGCTGGCATGCGGGTCTGGCCCCCAACGAGGATAATCTCGTTGATATCAGCAATCTTAAACGGTGATGCCTCAACAGCGCGCTTAGTTATAGCGAGTGCGCGATCTATAAACTCCTGCGTGAGCTCCTCGAGCTTGGAGCGCGACATCTTGACCAGCAAGTGGCGCGGGCCCGAGGCATCAGAGGTAATGAACGGAATGTTGACCTCGGTCTCGGCCGCAGTCGAGAGCTCAATCTTGGCCTTCTCGGCGGCCTCGTCGAGGCGCTGGCGAGCAAGCGCGTCGTTGCGCACATCAATACCCGACTCTTTTTGGAATTCGACCGCGAGCCAGTCGATTATTTTTTGGTCGATGTCCTTGCCACCAAGGTGTGCATCGCCATCGGTTGAGCGAACCTCAATAACATCAGCGCTGACCTCGAGCACCGACACGTCGAAGGTGCCGCCACCGAAGTCGAAGACCACTACCTTTTCGTCCTTCTTCTTATCAAAGCCGTAAGCGAGTGCTGCAGCCGTGGGCTCGTTGATGATGCGCTTTACATCGAGGCCCGCAATCTTGCCCGCATCTCGTGTAGCGGCGCGCTGTGCATCGTTAAAGTACGCCGGCACGGTAATAACCGCTTCGGTGATAGTCTCGCCCAAGCGCTTTTCTGCATCGGCCTTAAGCTTGCCAAGGATCATCGCCGAGACCTCCTCGGGGCGCATCCATGCCTCGCCCATCTTGACCTCGATGCCACCATTGGCCGCTTTGCGCATCTCAAACGGAACAACCGCTTTATCCTTTTGTACCAAAGCCTCATCGAAATTGTGGCCAATAAAGCGCTTGATTTGATAGACGGTGTTTTTAGGGTTGGTCACCGCTTGGCGCCGCGCAATAAGGCCGACCAAACGCTCGCCAGTTTTGGAGGTGGCTACCACCGACGGCGTGGTGCGCGCACCCTCTGCGTTTTCGAGCACACGAGGCTCCCCGCCCTGCACAATCGCTGCCGCAGAGTTAGTGGTGCCCAAGTCTATACCAAGAATCTTTCCCATATATGTTTTTGATTTAGATGATTACCTGCGCCGGTCTGATAATAGTGTCTCCTGTGCTGTATCCGCTGCGTTCTACTGATACAATTTTGTGTTCCTCTCCCCGCTCGGCCAACGCTTCGTGTCTGCGCGGGTCAAAGTCCTCTCCAACTGTGCCAAACCGCTCTATACCCATCTTTTTTAATACACTTAAGAATTGCGCTTCTAACATTTTGAGGCTCGGGTTGCTGTCGTGTCTGACCGAAAGTTCTAGCACATCGAGCGCAGGGAGCAACTCTTCTATTAATTCGGCTTTGATACGCGCTTCTTTGTCGCCATGAGCATCTGCTTCGGCCTTCTTATAATTGACCAAATCGGCACGAGAGCGCTGCCAGCCCTCGAGGTACTCCTGCTTTTCTGCTACCGCTACTTTCAACTTCTCACGCAGAGACTTAAGCGCTGCAGGACCCACCTCGGATTCCTCCTCGGCGACAAATTCTTCTTCAATATTCTCCATATCGTCTGTGTATTTTAAACAAAAAAAAAGCCGCTGTCAAACTGTGACAGCGGCTGATTGACCTCGGGAGCGGACTCAACGAGCTCTCGCTTTGTCGGCTTCCGAGTTAGGTCGGTCTCGGTGGGGGCGACGGTTACCGAAACAGGACCCAAAGTTCTGAAAAACGCGGGATTGGCAGAGGTGGCGATAAATCTATCCCATGTGGCACTTGCGCACCACAGGCTCACGCGGTATTAGCTGGCGACATTTCCGGTTACTAGCTTTCGCTCTCGCCGAGTCGGCAGTTTTTCCGCACCACTAGCGACAGAACGCCGAAACGCTCTATCCTCCTGAAGGACCCTTCCCTAGTCATAGACCAGTTAAGAAATCCTCTCACCTCGCACTTGGCAAGAACCAATCCATCTATAAAACTAGCCTCAAAAATCCAGGTTGTCAAACTGGTAATCCCCTACACCACTACTACACTACCGTGTATCAGTAGTGTATGTATCTTATTCGCTCGAATGGTACGTATAAGAAAAATCCCCGCTAGTGCGGGGAGAATTCAAAAGGTTAGCGCTTGAGCCACATGTCGAGTCTGGCCGTCGCCAAACTCGCACGCAGCCCCCGCCTCGCGGTTTTGCCAGTGCAAAACATCGCTCCGGCCTCGAAACGTCTGCGTAAAAGCAAAGCAGTTTGCTTTTACTAGCGTTTCGACCACTGCTTGCGCTTGCGGGCTTTGACAAAGCCTGCTTTGCGGCGCTCTTTGGCGCGCGGGTCTCGCTTGAGGAAACCTTCTTTCTTGAGTGCTCCGCGCAGATTGATATCGTAATCGATGAGTGCGCGAGATATTGCGTGGCGCACCGCAACCGCCTGTCCGGCGATACCACCGCCCTTGACCACGATGGTCACGACAAACTGCGTCGTCAGGCCAACCTTAAGAAATGCCTCGAGTGCCACCGTACGGAGCGCCTGCGTTGGGAAGTAGTCGTTGACATCTTTGCCGTTGATGATGACCGACATCTTGGTGCCTGGAGTAATGCGCGCACGGGCAATAGCCGTCTTGCGACGGCCGACGGCCTCGATATAGCGATCTTCTTTTTTGATAGTAGCAGTAGCCATCTTGTTTAATGTAAAGAAATAAATTTCTTTAGTTCTGGATAGTTAGAAGCTTAATACGGCGATCCTGAAGGCGATTCTTCGGCAACATGCCCATGATCGCGCGGCGGATAGCCTCTTTGTGTCCGCGACGAGCCTTCTTGGTCTCTGTCGCAGCCGTCAACATAGCATAGGTCTCCTCTTTCTGCCCGCCCGGGTAGCCCGAGTAGCGTAGGTAGACTTTTTGCAGCGCCTTGTCGCCCGTAATCTTGATCTTGGTCGCGTTGAGGATAGTGACCTCCTCGCCCATGATTTGGTTCTTCACAAAGCCTACTTTGTGCTTACCCATAAGCGCCTTGGCCGCAGCTGAAGCTACGCGTCCGAGAGTCTTGTCTTGTGCATCAATAGTAATCATATAGTTATACAAACTCAATTACTGCCATCTCGGCCGCATCGCCCTTGCGCGGACCCATTTTGACAATGCGCAGGTATCCGCCGGTGCGGTCTTTGTAGGTAGCGGACGTCTTGATGAGCTTGGTTGCCGTGCGCTCATCGCCAAGCTGAGCAATAAGGTGGCGGCGGCTGGCGAGCGTAGCGGTTTTGCCACGAGTAATCATCTTTTCTACCATCGGGCGGATTTCTTTGGCCTTGGCAAGGCTGGTCGTCATCTTGCCGCGTAGCACGAGCGAGCGGGCAAGCGACTTGAGCAAGGCAGCACGCTGCCCCCGCTCGCGACCGAATTTTCTGTTTACATTACCGTGACGCATACATTTTTAATTTAACTCGTAGGACTCGTTGGTTATTTAAGGATGATGCCGAAGTTCGCCAAAGCGCGCTTGATCTCCTGTATCGCTTTGGGTCCAAGCCCTTCGATATCAACCAAGTCAGCCTCTTTCTTGCGGGCAAGGCCTCCGACCGTGCGGATGTTTGCCTTCTCAAGAGCAGAAATGGTGCGGCTCGAGAGCTCGAGGTCCTCGATGCGGGTCTTCATAGCTTCGGTCGAGTCGACCGCCAACGCTGGAGCAGAAGATGCTTCTGCTGTGTCGCTGACAATCTCCTCCTCGCGGAAGCCGACCACTGCCTTAAGCTGGGTGATCATGATTTCGATAGCAGACTCCAGTGCCTTGCGCGGGGTGATAGTGCCATCGGTCTCGATAGAGATGCGCAGGCGGTTAAAGTCGGTTCGATCGCCAACGCGCATGTTTTCAACCTCGTAGTTGACGCGGCGCACCGGAGAGAAGATAGCATCAACTGCGATCTCGCCGATTTCGACGCGGTCCTTCTTGTGCGATTCGCGAGACACATAGCCCAAGCCACGCTCAATGTGGAATTCGGCTTTAAACTCGGTCTTGTCAGTAATCTCGGTGATGTAAGAGTTTGGGTTGAGCAAACGGACCTGTCCTGGGAGTTTGAGGTCGCCGCCAGTAATTTTTTGTGGACCTTTGACCGAAAGCGAAATGGTCTGCGCCTCCTGCGTCAAAATTTCGAATCGGAGCTTCTTGAGGTTAAGCAGGATAGTAACGACATCCTCCCTAATGCCAGGGATAGTAGAAAACTCATGCTCAACACCCTCGATTTTGACCGAGGTGACCGCCGCGCCCGGAAGCGAGGAGAGGATAATGCGGCGCAACGAGTTGCCGAGCGTGTGCCCGTAGCCTGGGTACAGCCCGTCTATCTCATAAACACCCTCCGATTCGGCCTCAGAAACCACGCGGGGTTTGCTAGGCAGTGTAATAGAATATTCCATCATAACTCAATCTATATTCTTATAAACATTAATAATTATACTAACGGCTGTAGAACTGGATGATCACTGGTGCCGAAAATGGCGCCTGGCCCTCCTCGACTGTCGGATCCGCCTCAATGACTGCGGCGAAACCTTGATCGTCAAATTTCATCCACTGCGGTGCCTTTGTCTCGGCCATCACGTCAGTGCGATTTGTATATAGAGCGCTGTTGCGGCTCTCGGC
>CALREG010000006.1 GCA_943355135.1 Candidatus Nomurabacteria bacterium
CCAAAAGCTGTTTCAGAGAGAACCAGCTATTACCAGGTTCGATTAGCTTTTCACTCCAACCCACAAGTCATCCGAGAGTTTTGAACGGCTCAACGGTTCGGGCCTCCAGTATGATTTCTCACACCTTCACCCTGCTCATGGGTAGCTCACCTGGCTTCGGGTCTTATGCGTACTACAAACGCGCTATTCACACTCGGTTTCCCTCCGGCTCCGGTCTCTCGACCTTAGCCATAACGCAGTACACATAAACTCGCAGGCTCATTCTTCAATAGGCACGCGGTCGAGGAACATCCTTGCGGAGTCCTCTTCCACTCTTTGTAGACATATGGTTTCAGAACTATTTCACTCCCCTCACCGGGGTGCTTTTCACCTTTCCCTCACGGTACTCTGCGCTATCGGTCTTTGAAAGTATATAGCCTTACCGGTTAGTTCCGGCAGATTCACTCAAGCCATTCGTGTCTTGAGCTACTCAAGAGCGTTGTATAAGTCGTGTTGATTTAACCTACGGGGCTTTCACCCTCTGGGGCGTTGCTTCCCAGCAACTTCGGCTATCTCCACGATTTGTAACTTATTGTCCGTCGCCAGACTAATAAAAGTCAGCGCGCACTAACACCGTCTTACAACCCCGCGAATTTACCGGACGACTCCTCTTGCGAGCAGCCATCTGGCAAATTCTACGGTTTGGGCTAGATTCGCTTTCGCTCGCCGCTACTAACGAAATTCCTATTGGTCTCTTTTCCTCGTGGTACTGAGATGTTTCACTTCCCACGGTTTGCGTCCCGTATTGCTACGGGATGATAAAGATTTCTCTCTATCGGGTTTCCCCATTCGGACATCTCCGGATCGAAGGTTGCTTGGCACCTCCCCGGAGCGTATCGCCGCCACGCCGCGTCCTTCATCGCCTTTCAAAGCCTAGGCATCCACCATACGCCCTTGTTAGTTTCCGTTTCTCTGTCGAGAAAAGGAAGCTTAAGAACCGCAATGATCTGTTGTCTACCACTCTACGGCGATCAACCGTAAAGCGTTTTGTTTTGTTGTTTTACCTGCGCACCTGCACAAAGCTGAAAAGACCCAACATTGGGAAATTTCTCTGTGCGATGCAATTTAGTTGTCAACGAGCTTCAGCTGCATCGATTGCTTTGGCACAAAAAAACCCGCTTTTCGCGGGACATGCAAACACCGTTTAGATGTTAGCCTACTCCCGCCGGAAGGTGTTCTTAGTGGTCAACATAATCGATATAAAGCAGCATATAGCAGCGGGTCTTAGGTGTCAAATAAGGCCCCACAAGGCCGAAACAGGGCTTATTTTCCAAACAAAAACGCGCCCGTACGAGGCGCGTTTTTGTTTTTAATGCGTCGAAGATTAGTCGTGTTTGATTTCGCTGCGGATCTTCGCAAGGAAGCCCGAGGCTGCATCCTGACCACCGAGGCCGAATGCCAAACCAAAGGCGAGCGAGAGCGCTACCACCACACCGGTGAAGAGCGTCTGCAATATACCTTGCGCGATTTGGAGCTGCGAAAGAGCTGCGAGGATGCCGAAGATCCAGATAGACCAGCGAGCAGCCGCACCGGCAAAGCCGGCGGCAGTGATCCCTGCTGCACGAGCAGAACCCGCAACCACCCCTTGTGCAAGTTCCGCAATAACTGCGGTGACAAGAAGGATAAGCACCGCGATGATGACGTTCGGGAGGAACGACACCACGACTGCCTGCAGGAAGAACGTTACCTGCGAAAGGCCGAGGATCTGGAGAGCCGCAGTAAGAAACACGAGGATGATAAACCACTTGACCAAGTTGCCCAAAAAGGCGCCCGAGTCGAGGTGGTAGCCGGCGCGAGACACTACATCATCAACACCCGCGGTTTTAAGCGCGTGGTCAACTTTGATAGCGCGGACTGCCTGCATGACCAAGTTCCCCACGAACCAAGCCAGTACCCAGCCGACGACAAACACAATTACCGCGAACAAGAAGTTCGGGATAAAGCCGACGACCGCCGAAAGCATGTCATTGAATGACTGCTGAAGGACGTTCGCCCAATTCTGTACGATCATACTAAAAATATAATAATAGGATTAATAAAGGAACCTATGCTTCGACCCCTTTATTGTACTCCTGTTGGGGATAAGCCCTGTGGATAGGCTGGGGACAGCGTGTGGATAAAATAGCCTTACTTTAAGCCGATATTCAGGCGGTCGAGCATGATGCGGTGCGGATAGTCGAGGATGTCGCGCACCAACTTGTCGTTCATATTAAGGCGATAGAGGAAGTCATCGCTGGCGAGCATCGCGTAGCGCAGCTCGCGCCCTATTTCAGACTCCAGAGTGCGCATCCGCGCGCGCAGACGTTTGTCTTTAATGCGGTCACCAACAATCAAAATATCCAACCGGCCTTCCCAGTCGCCCAAAAATACGCCGGACACCACAATCAGTTTGATAACCCCCGACGGACGCACGCGTTCAAAAATATCTTTAGCGCGCTCTGGCGCATTCAGCAGTAAGTTCTGCAACACCGACATGTACTCAAACTCCGGGTTGAGCATGTAGCGCAAACCACTTCCCTTTCTTGTCGGGCTACGACGCACAAGACCTATTGATGAAAAAATGGCGAGCTCTTTGCGTGCCGTGCGCTCGGGTACGCGCGAGAGCTGGGCGGCTTGCGGCACTGTGTAGGTTTGTTTTGGATTAAAAAGAAAGAGCCGTAGGAGTTTAATCCGAGCGTCGCTTCCAAAGAGTTTCTGTAGCGGGTCTGCCATACGGTCAAATCAGGGGTAGGCGTATTCTAAGCAAAACTGCGCACTATCGCAAAGTAGACAAAACGCGGGAGTATGTCATCCAAAAAAAGCCTCTTACAGATGTAAGAGGCTAGACAGGGGGACGGAATAGGCACGCGCGGCTCTATGGTGTAACCCGCAGGCCTCCGCTGTCAGACCGTCCACCTTTGATTACTCCCCCACTCCACAAGAAGTTTCAAATAAAAAAACCGCCCCAACAAGGGAGCGGTAGTAAAACTAGGAACTGCGATGGACTTCGGGGAACGAGGTGGAGTTGGGTGCAGTCACCATAAATTCCCTGTGCCGAGGGGGTTGTACGCCCGCAGTCGACGGCTTCAACTTGTAGAAGCAGTCGATGTGGATGGGCCGACCATTGAGGCGCGGGAGGTCGCAGGTACTGCCGACGATGTCGGCTTTGCACTCAGGTCTTCCACACCCGCAACGCGTTCTGCGTTGATCCGGCTTCGAACGGCGCAATTTTTCCATTACAGAAATAGGCGTATCCGGCATTCCTTACACTCCGTTTTTAGGGCTTCCTTTTGCAGTATAGCAAAAACCCGCCTTGTGGGCGGGTTTCGGCTTATCAACAGTTCACTACTCTTTACAACTGCTGAGATTGGGAAAAGTTACTTCAACTCTACCTTGCCGCCAGCTGCCTCAACGGCTGCCTTAAGCTTGTCTGCATCCTCCTTCTTAAGGCCTTCCTTAAGAACGGTCGGGGCTGCGTCAACGAGGTCTTTTGCCTCCTTAAGGCCAAGGCCAAGCGCGTCTTTAACCGCCTTGATGACCTGTACCTTTGCGGCACCAGCATCAGTGAGGTGTGCGTTGTAAGACGACTTCTCCTCTGCAGCTCCTGCACCTGCTGCCGGACCAGCTACCGCAACAGCGGCAGCGGACACGCCCCACTTCTCTTCGATGGCCTTAACGAGCGTGTTGAGCTCGAGGACAGACATCTTCTCTACTGCTTCGATGATTTGATCCTGATTCATAGTAATAACGTTCAATGTGTAATTATTAACCCTTCTTTTCTGCTACCTGACTCAACACAACCGCAAAGCGCTGGCGCGGAGAGTTGATGACTTGTGCAAACATTGCGCGCAACGTATCCATTCCTGGAATAGCGGCAATAGACATAATCTCAGCTTTATCGACATAGCGTCCGCCAAACACACCACCCGCAAAGGCGAGGTGCTCGCCGAACTTCTTGACGTACACCGCGATCTCGCGCGCCGGAGCAAGCTCGTCCTCGCCGTAGGCGAGTGCGACCTCTCCTTCAAGCACAGGGGCCGAGCCCTCATACTTGGCCGCATCGAGTGCGCGTGCAACGAGCGACTTCTTGGCTACGACGTAGCCGACGCCGAGCGGACGGAGTGCCTTGCGCATCTCGTTTTGCTCTGCAACGGTCAGGCCCTTAAAGTTGGCGAAGACGAGCGTCTTGGCCGACTTGGTAATAGCCGCGACTTTTGCAACTATTTCTTCTTTCTTTTGCCGTGTAATGGCCATATGATTTTTGGGATTAAAAAATCCCTTGTGTTTAAAGGGTTGGAGTTCGACCGTCTCGGCAGGCGCCCCCATGAATCTGGAAGGCATTAAATCCCCTGTAGGGAAACCCGCTGTCTCTGACCCTATGCCTACAAACTACTGCGGTACTGCAACGTTGTCAACGGGGCTCGGGGCAATCTCTCCCTGCTGATATCCGGTCCAAATAAGCACCCCAAAAGCCACTGCAATAATGGCCACAAAAGCGTACAGGAAGTGAAAAAAGGTCTTATCAAACATAGCCCCTATGGTAACACCTCTTCTACGGGGCGCCCCAGATATCAAGCGGCGAGGGTGTGGTTGACGCTATAGAACCCACCTGTATAAAACTACCAATCATATTAAAGTAATAATTTCGTTTACAAAATTCGTTTAGATGCTGTATAAAACTGGCCGCCGAACAGAGTGTTATGAGCTGAGTGTGTCTGGTTTCAGCCGGATTAGAAGGAAGAGTGCCAATCATGTGCTCCCCCTCAAACGCAAGTATGTATGCATGGCCAGACTGCATAACTACTGGGTCGCTGAATATAAATGGAAAGATGCAGTCTTCGTAGCGGAAGCCGCCAGTGTAATACTGGTCACATACGTTGTCCGGCGTACTAAAACTCTCCAAACTCACCCAATCTGACACGTACAGTAGGTTTCCTCTGATAAATTCTTCATTGACGCGATTAAGAAAGTTCGTATCAGCGGCATATACGTGCAGCCGTACTCTGCCGGTCAACGTTTCTCCCACTCCAAGGTTGACCGTACTGAGGAACACGCGCATTTTATTAAAAACCAAGTCGCCAAAATTAAACCAAACCCAATTGCCGCTGATGCCGGAAAAATCATTACATCCATTTCCATCACATATGCTGAAACTATCGATACTAGATGTATTCATAAATTCTCGTACCACAACCTCTATTGGTGGTGGAGGTTCAGAATCAGCTTCTATTACCTCGTCTGAAGAAGTTGCTGTTTCTCCTGTTGAAGTTGCTTCTTCAATCGATGGTGCCCCCACCACAGGAGCTGGCGATGGAGTACTTGCGGGCGCTCCACCCCCACCACCAAACCCTGGTGACACTACTGCCGTACCACTAGGTGGCAGAATAATTGGGACAACAGGAGCAGGAGGTGGATCAGCTGATGGCAGAGTCGGTTCAGATATTTCTATCTCAACACCCCGTACCTCCCCTTCCTCTTTTTTATCTATATTTACGACGGCCGGTTTCTGAGTGGCCAACAAATCCTGCAAATCGTCTTCAGCAAGACTCGAGCCGTACAACGCTTTCACAATGTTGTGACTACCGGGCAAGTTTTCAGTACGCGGTTGTGGCGTAATTGTTTTTGCAACCCCGCCAAACAAAGACCCGACGGCCGCCAATCCACTCGCAACTCCATCAATAGCTAGTGCCGCTCCTTTAATACCAGTAGCGGCCGCGACTTTTATCCCCACTGCAGCCGGATCAGCCACCGCAAAAAACACTTCTTTTGTCTTATACCCTAAACCCTCCTCAGGAGGGGTGAAGCATCCGTCCGTTGCTGTCCCCTCAATAGACCTAAGCTGGGCAAGCCCTTTCTGGATATCCTGCGCCACCCTCTCTCCTCCATATGCGAGGTAGTTGTCAGTAAAAGAGTGCCCGTTTCCCATAGCAGACCCAAACTCCAACTCTGAGTTTGGCGGGAGCGGTGGCAATGCGCCTGTTTGTTTTACATAACCGGCGTATGCACTAATTATGGAGTCGTATTCTGAGGTGAGGTACGCGCCCCCACCTGCAACGTAACCAGCTGGCGTTGCCACGTTATACACCCCAACTGCTTCTTTTGGCTCGCCATTATTCAGCAAGTAGCCGTACATATCGTTAGTATAAAAAGTCCCTTGCGAGTGCCCGACTAAAAATACTTTTCTGGTCGTGACCTCCGGATGGATCTGCAGAAGTATTGTGTCCCTATCAAAACTCGAAACTGAGGTCCCAAAGCTCTGAGCCGCAACCTGCACCAAGTCGCCTAGCCCACCAACGTGCGAGGGGTTGTAACCAAGTTTAACGATGACCTGTTCCCCCTTATAAGTACTTTTTAATTTTTGTTGTAAAGCAAATGAACTTTGTTCAGCTTGTTCCCTAGTATTTAAAATACCATTTACATATACAACCGTATAACCACTTTCTAAACAAGCAGCTTGAACAAAAAACGGAGACAACAAAATAATCGCTACAGTTGTTGAGAAGATATATCGCATGGCGTACCTCCAGCAGAACCATGACTTGTAATAAATTCAAAGGCTTTAGTTCGAGTTTCCTTCCGAAGAGAAGTATTAGAAACCAAATTCTGTAATTCTTCCCAATCGACTGTCGAATCCAACAAACAAAGCCCCGCCCGGCCAGTTTCTTCTGCAACAGCTTTCCATGTTTCGGTATTAAAAACCTCAGTCAAATACATTTGCTCAGCCATCGCATACTGTAATGCGGCTGCTCGAGATTTCTTATCACTCGAATATTTCTCAAAAATCGCCAACTCCACATCATCACGAATACCATTGCTGTTTTTATCAATCCCCGCCACCGTCGCATCATTTTCTGCTTTGTCAGGCACTGGCGGCAGGTTCTTCCCCTCTACATCCGCCAGCGTAATTTTCTGCGCATGAATATCAGCCACCGCCGCAGCAGTCTTATCCTCATCAAAAAGCACAAACACCCGCCAAATAACCAGCACCGCATAAGCCACAACGACCACAAAAACCGGCCACTTAACCCACCGCCAAACAGCGCGCAAGGAGTCCTTCATGAAAAAATTCTACCATTGCGGTTAGCCTTTCCTATCCATTGTCCCCAATCAAGGACGGTCCTTGATTAAAGGACTGGAGCAGGATTTCCAAGTCGTTCTGTGTCGTTAAAAACTCTGGCGCCTGACTCAAGGATAACAATGTTTTTTCAGCGCGGTCATTGCCGGCATAATCAAAAAAACTAGAGTACCGGTAAGAATTTACATATTGCCTGGCCCCGTCAAGGTTTTTTAATCCTTGCTCTTCCCAACTAGGCTCAAACAAATCAAGTGAGTTCAAGTGCACGTAAGCAAATATATACCGGAAATAAGCTTCATTTCCTATATGCCTGCT
Organism: Candidatus Nomurabacteria bacterium; assembly: GCA_943355135.1. Taxonomy (GTDB): domain Bacteria; phylum Patescibacteriota; class Minisyncoccia; order Phycocordibacterales; family SBAW01; genus GWA1-54-10. The sequence goes on from CALREG010000006.1 coordinate 7,409, forward strand.
CTTGAAGCGCCCCTGAAATAAGACCCCACTATGGTCGTATTTGATATTGAAGTACATAGAGTACGCAGTGGCGAGCTTTCTCATAAACATTGAGACACCACCGTCGGCTTTTTGTCGTATTACCAAATGAAAATGGTTAGGCATCAAGGTGTAGGCAAAAATATCGACCAAAGACTGGTCGACATACTCCCCCAAAAGATCAATCAAGGACCGTCCTTGATTTTGTAGGAGATTCCCCAGTTGGACACGCTCCATCGTGTTGGAAAAATACAAAAGCACAATAAAACGCCGGTAATCCTCCTCGTTTGTAAAAATAGCCTGCTTGTGGGCGCCCCTGTTAAAGAGGTGGTAGGTTTCGCCGTTTATGAAAGGCTTATCCCTTAACATTAAGCCTAGTTTAACATAATCAAGGACCGTCCTTGATTATCTACATTTTGGGCAGCGGCAGGATTGGGTGCCAATGTGTTTGTCAAAATATTCTTCGCCGTAGTTGTAGGTCAACTCCTCCCCTTTTTTTATTTTACGTAGGGCTGAAATAAACACGCGACCTTCGGGACCATCCGCCTCACAATTTGGTACGCAGGAGTGGTTGATGTAGCGGGCTTTGTTGGACGGAATGTTGCCGTTAATCATAGATTTTTTGCCAGTCCAAAAAAGATATTTGCCCGAGTCTTTGTATTGCTCAGCCTCGCTTACTGGCCGGCCGGTATATTCCAAAATTCGCGAGCCTTTGCCTATAGATTCTTGTGCAAAAAGACCCTTACCTGTAGCAGAGCGTTTTACCCGAAGATTATAGTCGCCCAGCGTATATTTTGTTCTTTGTTTATTCATAATTCTTTCCAAGGAGAGTCCTTGGAAACTGTGGATAACTTATTTATACACAATTTTTCCTACTAGAACGAGAGGTTGCGCAGCGAGTCGGAGTCTATTTCGGAGAGATTTGCGGGGCGGATACTGCCGTAAAAACGGACGCTGTCCCCTACGGTGTACCGGGCAAGGGTTGAAGCAGATTTGTTTTTGCTCATGACCGTTGTATTGGCAGCAAAGTAGACGGTGTAATCAACCTTCCCTACGGTTATGACCGCAGTGGTCGGCAGCGTCGTGCCCGAGAGTGATTTTAGTTTGCCCTCAAAATTCTTTGGGTTAAATACCGCCTTGTCTTGATATATTTCCATCGTGGTTGCTGTAAAAGTCTTGGTGGAGTAGTCGAAGGTTCCTGAAGCAGAGAGTACTTTGTCTCCCGCCGCCAATTCTGAGGCGGTGATGATACGCACACCTTTTTGAATATTATAAGGAGGAACTACTTTTATAACCCCCAATTTTTTGTCGGTGAGTGTAATGGTGTTGAGTTCGCGATTGAGAGATTTGATAGTGCCTGCAATATCTTTGCCTTCGACATTCAGTGAGTAGTCGATGACGGACGTGGCACCAATAAGTAGACTGTCTGCACCCGGCGTAAGCGTGCCTTCTACACTAAGAATGTCGCCCTCTTTGACGTCGGCATACGTAGCGGCGCCTCCATTGTTTTTAGTTATTTTTGCGAGGACATTGTTGGGGGTAGTGAGCACCGTAACACGTAAAAATACATTACCCCACGTGATGCGCCCGAAAAAAGTGGTGCCATTTTCTGACTTCTGCGTCACCACCACATTCTTGGCAGTAAACTTTCCATCGGGTGTGATATGCACTTCGGAAGCGGGTGCGGCATATGCCACCGGAGCCTGCACACACATCGCAAGAGCGAGGAAAAAACCTGCGAAATAGAAGACGTGTGTCATATTAGTTGCTCAACTTTGCGGCAAGGTCGGCATAGACCTTTGCCTTAGCCGAGTCTTTCAGAAAATTCTGATACAGGTCGGCAAGGTTACTGAAGGCGACTGGGCTGTTGGGCCAGTTTTTGGTGGCATACAACCAGATGGTTTCGGCGCCGCGGTAGTCCCCTCCTATTTTGTGAAGTATGGCTAGATTCATCCAAGTACTAAAGTCCTGCGGATTTTTTGAGAGCGTCATAACATTCGCAGCAAACTGTGTCTCGATAGCGGCGCGCACCTCGGCAGATACCGAAGGGTCGTAGGCTACTTTGGTGCGGTAGTCAGGCGCTTTAAGAGCCTGCGGCTGAGATTCAGGCGGCAACTCATTGACCGTCGCCCCTTCGGGGAGACCGCTAATTACCGTACCATCAGAGAGGGTTTGCGAGGTAGTTGAGGCAGTGGTTGAGGGACCAGTATTTGTAGGGCGAGACATATAGAAATAGGTGCCTGCGGCAAGTAGCAGTAATACTGTGCAAGTGCCAAGTAAAGTTTGCAGGGGTGAAGTGGTCATTACGAAGTGAGTATACCAAAAAGTAGGCAAACAAAAAACCCACTCTTGCGAGTGGGTTTTTTGTTGCGAGCTGTTGTCTCCAGCTACGCGGTCGAGCGGATTAGAATCCGGTCGAAGAGAGACCCGATACGTAGTACCCGTTGGTCCAATCGAGGTCGACGGTGGTCGGCGTTGTCGAAGAGTTGCCGGCCCATACGAAGTCGTGGTTGGAGGTCGAGGTTGCGTAACCGAGGCTTGCGCTCTGGGTGCGGCCTACCGACGTCGCGATGTTGACGTTGGTGCCTGTGACCGACGTGGTCGTTGCAGAGTCGCCATTGACAGTCGTGTTAACCGTCCAATTCGTTGCCGAAGCGCCCGGAGTCACGTCACCCTTGACTACGAAGTACGTAGTACCCGTAAACGAGTACGGCGTGGTCTGGATGAAGCTGACTGTCGGAGCTGCGATGTCGAGCGTACCACCGAGGGCCGCTGTACCGCCGAACTGACCGCCAGTTGTACCCGAGATGTTAGCCGGACCTGAGTCGTAGCCGCTCGTGTAAGCGAAGAGCTTGAGATTGGTGACCGATGCCGACGAGGTCGCGAGAGTTACCGCGATCTGGTAGAGGCTGATCGGACCCGCTGCGTTCGCCGTAACGGTGAAGCGCTTGAGGGTCTGCGCAGTACCGGTGCACGAAGTTGTGTTTGTGCACGAGATACCAGCGTTGGCGAGGGTCGGGTAGCTCTTGTAGAGCTGAATACCCGCTACACCTGCCGTTGCGCCCGACTGAATGGTCGTACCAGAGGACTGGCCTGAACCTTCAGCGTTGAGCGGATCGATCTTGATGACATCGCCGATACCGCCTGACTGGCCAGCGCCGATTGCGGCGAGGTCAGCTTTGACCGTAAGGGTCTTGTCGGTGTCCTTCGGAAGCGTAACTACCGAAGAGAGCGTCGAGGTTGCCGAGGTGCCGGAACCGGTAAAGGTTGCCGTACCTACGAACGTTGAACCATCGTAGATGTAGACCTGGATGAGGTCAGATACACCGCTGTTGGTCGAGCCGCCGTTGGCAGTCGAGGTGCCGTTGCCTGAGTTGGTGAGCTTGAGACCGAGCTTGGTGAGGGTTATAGCCTCATTGGAAGCGCGGAGCTTGATGACTCCCATGGTCTGGCCAGTCGTACCACCTGCAATGAGGCTGTAAGACGGAGACGAGGAGTCAACCGTAACTGCGAGAGAACCTGAGCCAAGCGTCATTGTGCCGCCGGAACCTGCCGTAGCAGTTACCGATACCGAAGCGCCGGAAGTAACGCCCGTCGCCGAAGGCGCCGTTGCTACTGCCCATACGTGTGTACCCGTTGCGCCAGTGGCAACGTTGCACTTGATGCCGAGCGTCATAACCGTGCCCTTCGGAACGACAAGCGTGTTGTCGAAGGTGAAGGTCGTGTCAGAACCCGAGGTCGCAAGAGCGGACGGAACGTTGGAACCAGTGTTGAGCGCAGTCGTGCCGTTGTAGATCTGGCACGAGCTGAGGTTAGCGATGGTACCAGTCTGCTTCAGAGGAATCGAGGAGAGGCGTACGTCTTCACCCGACTGAGAAGCGTCGAGCTGGACTTGGCCGAGGAGCACACCTTGTGCACCCGCAACGATGTTCTGCGAAGAAGGTTGCGTGGACATCGTGACCGTGAGCACCGCGCTCTTAACCGTCATGGTGTTCATCGCGAAGCTGCCCTGTGTGAGCGAGATAGTGTTGCCGGAAGTCTGACCAGTGATGCTGCTCCAGCTCGTCGGTACCGTCGTAACGATAACCGTCGAGTTGTTTGCTACACCGGACGGGATCTTACCCTTGACGGTGTAGACCTGGCGTCCAACTGGGAAGGTGACTGTGTCGGTGAAGGTAATGGTGCAGCCTGTGGTGCAGGTTGAAGCTTGGTCAATCGGACCAGCGACGACTACGCCGTTGGAGTTGACGATCGAGATACCAGTGATGACACCATTGCCGGAGAATCCAGACGAAGTGGCGATAGTCATCGGTATAGAAGCGACCGATACGGCCTCACCCTTGAAGTCTGTTACGAAGCCGCCGAGGACCTGATTCGGGACGTTGACTGCGATGTTCTGCGAAGCAACTTCAGTTGCCTTGCCGATAGTCGTAGCCGAGCCCGCGTTGATCGTCGTGACGTATCCGGTGAACCACGGAGTGTTTGTGCCGGAAGGTGCAACACCGTAGCCGTAGGTCTGACCTACGAAGTAGATGTCGGTAACCTTGTCGAGATCGAAGTCAACTGTGCGCGAAGCAGAGTTGGAACCTACGAGGTCAACCTTGGTGTATACATCGATCGAGTTGCCCTTAGGGATCAAGAGACCACCAGGGAATACGGTCGTGTAGTACTTGCCGTCAGCCGACAAGGTAGTCGGGTAGCCGGTGTCATTGACGAAGGTCATGACGTTGGCGATGTCGGCGGCGGAAGCCGTACCGACCTGGCGCCAGCGGACGTTGTAGAGCTTGAGGTCTTCAGCCGAACCCGCAGTAAAGCGGAGGCCAGAGACGCGCACGCCCGTATCGCCAATGTTCTTGGTCTGAGCCGCACCCGGGTCATACGACGAAGTGGTCGTAGAGACCGAGCCGAGCGTCAGCGTTGTGTTGATGGTCTGGGAAGCACCCGAGATCGGGAGCGAGCCGGAAACCGTAGCACTGGTGTTGATAGCAACAACCTGGAGTGCGACGATTTGGCCAGAGTTGCTCGTGGCGCTCGAGCTGATGTTACCCGCAACCGTGAAGGTCTGGGAAGCACCTGCTGCGAGAGTAAAGCCATCGAGGTTTGCCTGGTGGTTTGAGTTGAGGGTCTTCGCGGTGCCGGTCTGAAGACCGTTGCTGTCCAAGAGGACAATGCCGCTGAAGTTTGAGTCAACACCCAAGCCAACACGCTGTACGGTTACGCTGTTGACCGTAACGGCAGCATTGCTGTTGTTCGTAACGGTAAAGGTTGTAAACGGAACGCGTGTAGCGCCGAGCGGAGCGAGCGAGTTAACCGGCTGCGCACCTGCGCTGACCGATACTGCGCCACCCGTAGTGCCTGTACCAGTGCCGGTACCTGTTCCGGTACCAGTGCCTGTTCCGCCGCATACTGCTGCGATAGCAGCGCGAGTCTTGGCACCTACATAGCCTGCCGCCGGAGCAACGCTGTTTGAGCTCTGGAACTTCATGACTGCCGCTTTGGTAAGCGGGCCAAAAGTGCCGCTCATCGGAGTAACTCCGAGGAAGCCTTGGAGCCCTTTGACATCATCGCCGGACGAACCGACTTGGAGGTCGCGGGACAAAGCTGGGCAAGCGCCGCCCGTCGACGTAGAGCCGCCGGAGGTGCCCGAAGTCGCCTGGCCGTTGAGAGCCGCGGTGACGTTAGCGATCGTAGCCGAGTCCGCACCGAAAGATGCGAGCAAGGAGGTGATCGAACTGATTTGCGTTTGCGAAAGGCCTGCTGCCTGTGCCGGAGCGATAGCAACTGCGCCCATAAGAGCGAGAGCAACCGCGACGCCGGTCACGAGAGCGACCAAACGAAGTGAACTGTTGGTAATTGTCATACCGATAATACTTTACTAATTAACTGGCGAACGAATAACTTACTTGTAATCGATGAGTAAAAGCACCCGCACAAAAACACTCTACCTGCCCAATCGGGCCTTGGTAGCTAAAGGGGAAGACGGAATAGCAGAAATAATCTTTCGTGAAGGGACGAGGAGTTCGGAAGTATTAAGTTGTCAACGAACTATTGTGTGGAACGCCACTACTCATTATATGAGCCTTATGGCGCCCTGCCAAAAATACCCTGTGGACAACGCAAATCGCCCCGGTTAGGGGGCTGTGACCTTGTTGTAAGGGTGGCTCAAATATATACCGTATATAGGGTACGGTCAACTGAAGCTACCCCCAGTTTTTGGGTGCTCCTTATATATCTCTTTTAACCATCCCACTAAGCAGGAAGATACACACTCCACCGACGCTCGCCCTCGCGTCGTATAAGACCCTTTTCTATCAGGGTATTAAGCTCTCTCTGAATGGTCTTTTCGCTACAATCCCTTATAACTTGGGCTATTTCCTTGATTGAAAGGCTTTTTTTCTTACGGACAAGGTCAAGTATTAAGGACATTCTTTCGGACTGTCCTTTATCTTGTCCTTTAGACTTATTGTCTTTGAAACTGCCGGGATGGTCACTAACATGCCCTTTAGTAAGCAGGTGTGAAGCTTCGGGAAGGGTGTGGACAGTAAAATCTTCTGCCGATACAAAAGGGGAGGGGTGTGAGCCTTTGACCAGCCGCTCGGCCACTTGTTCTAGTTCGCGTATCAGTACGGCGCTCGTTTCGGAGGCAAGTGTCTCGCGCGCCGTAAGCATCCGGACCGAACCAAGGAGTACAAAGAGGTCGGCAAGTACAATGGGCGCATCAACCTCCCCCGCTGCCAAATGCGCTATCTCGCCAGAAAGAGATGCTGCGCGGCGAGCCAGCTCGTTAATATCCTCCCCCGCCGTCCCCGCTCTTTGCGCCAAAAGAATCAGCACATGCGCTATCTTTTCGATCTTTAAGTAACAAAAATACCAGTCTGCGCGTCCTTTAAAAAGGATTGATTGTAGGGCAAATTCATGAAATTTCTTATTATCAGGCATATCTTATTTGTCCCATACAATGTCCCCTAGTGTCCTACAGTTTGAGAGACAACTCATGGACACTCTGTGTCTTTGAGTATACCGCCAAGACCTGTTCCTGCAAGTGGTGTTAGAATGTATGGGCACATGGCCCGAAAAAATGCTAAAAACGACGGTGAATCATTTTTATTATCTGTCCCCCAAGAAACCCGCCGCGCGATTATTGTAGTACTGCTTATAGTGGCGGGGTTGTTTTTAACCCTTGCCTCTTTTGATGCCGCGGGGATTGCTGGCTCGGACGCCTACCGACTTTTTGCAAAACTTCTTGGGGTTGGCTACTTCCTCCTGCCGGTTATATTGTTTGTCCTTGCCGGCAACGCTCTGCGCGAGGAGCGGGGCGGTTTTACCCCCATCAAACTCATTTCGAGCGCTCTCTTTTTTGTCGCGGGATTGGGGTTTATACAAGCGGTCTCCGGACACGGCGGCTTGCTTGGCGGCATCATTGCGGACCCTGCAGTACGCTACCTCGACATATATGCGTCGTTGGTGATGCTCGGCGGTCTGTCACTTATATCCTTGTTGCTATTGCTTGAAGGCCGCATTACGTTTGAACCGATTGCAGCACTGTGGCGTGGCGTTGCGTTTTTGTACGCAAAACTGACCGGCAAAGAACCTGCCGTACTAGAACCTAAGGTAGGCGGTTTTGCTCTAGATAACGAAGGAGATAAATCTGAAGAAGCAGGAGACGCAGATACTGGGGATGATACTGAGCCTCAGATACGCGCACCAAGACAAGAACCTGCGCGTGCGCAAAAACCCTTAGTCAACCTAAAGTCTCTTTTGGGCACGTATACTCCGCCGCCACTATCTCTTCTTGAGCGCGACAAGGGCCGCCCCGGCGTGGGAGACATAAAAGGAAACGCGAATATCATCAAACGTACTCTGCAGAACTTCGGAATAACCGTAGAGCTCGACGAGATATCAATCGGCCCCTCCGTCACCCGCTACGCGGTCAAACCCGCCGAAGGCGTGCGTTTGCAAAAGATTTTGACCCTGCAAAAAAACCTCGAGCTCGCACTCAGTGCCTCCTCTGTACGCATCGAGGCGCCGATACCGGGCAAATCACTCGTAGGCATTGAGGTACCCAACTCCGCCAAAGTGACCGTCGGGTTGGGCGCCATGCTGGACACGCCAGAATATGCCGACTCGCCGAAACCGCTCCTGGTGGGACTCGGCCGTGACATCGCCGGAGGAGCGCTGTTTGGCAACATCGCCAAAATGCCGCACGCACTTATTGCGGGTGCCACCGGCTCGGGTAAATCGGTCGCTATCCACACCATCATCAACTCCCTTTTGTATCGATGCGGACCTCAGCAGCTGCGCTTTATCATGATTGACCCGAAGCGCGTGGAGCTCACACTCTATCGCTCGCTACCACACCTGCTCACCCCGGTTATTACTGATGCCAAGAAGGCTATTGCGGCCCTGCGCTGGGCGGGCAAAGAAATGGAGCGCCGCTACAACGTGCTCGAGGAAACTCGTGTGCAAAATATCGAGTCTTATCACCACAACATCCTCGCTCCTGCGCTCGAGAAGCTAAAAAAATCTGGTGGACCAGAAGAGGGAGAGGCCGTGCCCGAAGGCATGCCTTACATCGTCATTATTATCGACGAGCTGGCCGACATTATGTCGACCTATCCACGAGAGCTCGAGGCCTCCGTGGTGCGGCTGGCTCAAATGTCTCGCGCGGTCGGCATCCACTTGGTGCTCTCTACCCAACGCCCATCGGTCAATGTTATTACCGGACTCATCAAAGCCAATATTCCATCGCGTATTGCTTTGCAAGTAGCGAGCCAGATAGACTCCCGCACCATACTCGACCAAGGCGGCGCGGAGACACTACTTGGAGCAGGAGACATGCTCTACTTGTCGGCAGAAATGAATAAGCCCGTGCGATTGCAAAATGCTTTTATCAGCGAACGCGAGGTAAAAGCGGTGGTAGATTTTATATCCAAAAATAACGAGGCAGAGCTCCCGGTTGAAATGAGCCCTGCGCAAAAGGGCGAGGACGGTGTCGGACTAGCCGGCTCTTCTGGCGGTGGCTTTGGCGATGAAGAAGAAATTGATGACGATATGTACGAGCAGGCTCGCGCAGCCGTACTCGAGGCGGGCAAGGCCTCGACCTCCTACCTGCAGCGCAAGCTCCGCGTCGGCTACGCCCGCGCAGCACGCCTCATCGACATCCTCGAAGAGCGTGGGGTCATAGGCCCCGGTGATGGCGCCAAGCCGCGAGACATTTTGGAAAAATCCTCCCCCACCACACCGCCAGGAGAAGAAAATCTCTAATCCTGTTACAATCCCGCTATCATGCGGCGCATCATACTCTTAGCCCTAGCGGCAGCGATCATCGGCTACGGCCTGTTTGAGGCGCGCAAGCTTCTTGATGGTCCGGATATCACTATTGTCTCCCCCGCTGGCGGCTCGGCCACCTCTACCGGAGTCGTCACCATCGTAGGAATGGCCCAAAACATCTCTTTTTTGACCATAAACGACGCTCCTTCGTACACCGACGAGGCGGGCATATTTGTGTACCGCTTCTCCCCGCCTGCGGGGTATACTACTGTCACCGTAGCAGCGACCGACCGATTTGGGCGCCGCGCGAGTAAGAGTATTTCGTTTTCGGTGGTCACCTATTGTCCGGCGTAATTAAAAACATATGGCATTTAAAAAAGGAAAAAAAGAAGTTGCACCCAAAACTATTGGCAGCCGCGAAGGTAAGGACAACACCGCTATAGACGCGGCTATCCGCGCAATCAAAACTAAATTCGGCGACGAAGCGATTATGACACTGGGCAGTAGCGCGAGAGTTGATGTCGACGCTATTCCCTCGGGTTCTATCGGGCTTGATTGGGCGCTAGGTATCGGCGGCTATCCGCGCGGTCGCATTTTGGAAATTTATGGTCCTGAGTCTTCGGGCAAAACAACGCTCACACTCCACGCCATTGCTGAGGCACAAAAAAAAGGCGGTGTTTGTGCATTCATCGACGCCGAGCACGCGCTCGACCCAGAGTATGCAAAAAAAATAGGTGTCAAAATTGACGAACTCCTTGTAAGCCAACCGGATACCGGCGAGCAGGCGCTCGAGATTGTTGAAGGGTTGGTACGCTCTGGCAAGGTAGACATCGTGGTCATCGACTCGGTCGCGGCACTCACCCCTAAGGACGAAATTGAGGGCGACATGGGCTCCTACCAAGTAGGCAAGCAAGCACGGCTCATGAGCCAAGCACTGCGCAAACTCACTGCAATAGTCTCTAAATCAAAAACAATCGTCATTTTTATCAACCAGATCCGCATGCAAATCGGCGTGATGTTCGGCAACCCCGAAACCACGACCGGCGGCAAGGCGCTCAAGTTCTACACCTCGGTGCGGCTCGACATCCGCCGCATTGCTCAAATTAAAAAAGGCGAAGAAGTGGTTGGTGGTCGTCACCGCGTAAAGGTGGTCAAAAATAAAGTGGCCGCTCCCTTCCGCACCACCGAGTTTGACCTCATGTACAACGAAGGTATCTCTACCGAGGGCGAGCTGCTCGCATTGGGAGAGAAACTCGGTATTGTCAGCAAAACTGGCAACTCGTACGCCTTTGGCGAAGAGAAGCTCGGCCGTGGATACGACGCGAGCCGCACCTACCTGCGCGAGAATAAAAAAGTAGCGAACGAGCTGCTAAAAGACATCCGCAAAGGCCTCGCGGCCGCCTCCTCAGGCAAACCGAGTACTGCCGGTGGTGACACTGCGGGCGAGGTCGAGGAATAGAGACACTCCAGCGACCACAAACACTACCAAGGTCAGCTGGACCAACGCGTGGGTGTTGAGCGCTGCCGCAAGCATAAACTGCGCGGTGTGCCCTACCCCGACTTGCGAAAGATTCTCCCATACCCGAGCGACCCACACCAACTTGGCAATGCCAACAAGACTTGCCGCACAGATGTACAACTTGAGCGCCGTGGCGCTCACGAGTTGGCGGACAGTATAGACCGTCGCGACTGATGCCATAACCTGCTGTTCAATCTTGCTTTGCATACCTAATACAACTAGACCTTATTATTAATAGTTTCATACACCCGCTTAAACTCGGCCTTGGCCCGATGCACCCGTGTTTTGACCGCTCCGACGCTCAAACCCTCTGTTTTGGCAATCTCTTCCTGCGTCTTCCCTTCTATAAAAAAGAGTGACAAGGCACGCGCCATAGGCTGTGGCATGCGCGTAAGCACCGAGGCTATTAAGTCGGTCAGCTCCTTCTTTTCAAACTGGCGCAGATTTTTGTCTGGAATAAGCGCCCAGATTTCTTCATCAAGACCAAACTCTGCTCCGCCACGGCGCTTGCGCTTGGCATAGTGAGTGAGCGCGGTGTTGATGACAATTCGATAGGCCCAAGAAGAAAATTGTGCACCCTCTACCACCTTAAACTTTTTGGCATTGAGATATATCTTGGTAAAGGCCTCTTGCACCACATCTTCAGCTTCCTCCTGCTCGCGCACGATAGAAAGCGCCTTACGCAGAAAGGGCTCCTCATACTTGCGGACCAACAAGGCAAAAAGCGAAGGATGCGTAACTGAAAGGGCGAGCAACTCCTCGTCGCTGCGCCCGTCCCCTTTTTCCTCTAGAGTCAAATAATCACTCATGGCCACACTGTATATCATCCGCTACCCTTATAACAAGGCGCGGCCCGCGGCGGTTTCAGGCCTATACTAATGCTGTACCGGACTCCCAGTATGCTCATCTCCCTGATAAAAGCGTCGCACCCTTCGCTGTGGCTTCTTGCTACATGGCTCTTCTTATTCGGCGCCTACATGAGCTACGTGTCCGGAGCCGCAGTGCCGCTTCTGCCCCTCATTGTGCACGGCGTGTGGTTTACGGTCTTCAGCTCGATGCTCGGCTATTTGATAAATAATTACTTCGACCGGGCATTGGATATCCATAATCCGCGGAAGCGGAATCCAATACTGCACCCTGGGTTCTATCTGGCGGGCGTCTGCTTTTCAATCGGCGCGCTTGTGATAGTGCACGCGGCCTTCTTTAACTTTCAAATCCTGATCTGGGTGCTCATTGCCGTGCTCATTAATCTTACTTACAGCGCCCCGCCGCTGCGCCTCAAAGAGGTGCCGGTACTAGATTTACTCGTCGGACCGGGAAGTACGCTTCCTATCCTTTTTTCCGGATACGCACTGGGAGGGGGGTGGCCGGCGCTCCTACCGGCGGTAGCGGGCTTTTTTTTCTTCTGTGCCGTCGAACTTTCGCACAAAACGCTCGATATCGAAGCGGACATGCGCGGCAGAGTACGCACCAGTGCTACCGCGTGGGGCCGCGCGTCCTCACTGCAGGTCGCCGCAGCGCTCATGCTGGGCGCAGGACTACTTATGGCCATATACAACCCTTATTATGGCCTTGGGGTAATCCCCTACCTGGCGATACTCTTTGCCATGCGCGGAGCGGATACCGATGAGGCGCAGCACGACATTGACAGACGCCTGCCGGGATACTACTTGGCCGCAGGATTCATCGTAACTGCCGCATTCGCTTGGCTCTAGGAGAACCGCTGCTAACAGATAGGTATACTATAGCGATGCGAACCGGCCTACTCATCGCAAGTGTCGTCGTAGGCTTGTGCATAATAGCCTTCTCCCCCCTATTGTGGCCGGTATATGCACTGGTGTTTGCGACCGCGGGAATGTTTTATATATATCGCAAACTGCGCCCCTGCCAGGTGCCCATGCCGGAAATCTGGCCGCCGGTAACAATCGTGGTACCCATGCGCAATGAAGAACGGCACGTGCTTCAGGCGCTGAATTCATTTTCGGGTCTGCAGTACGACAACCTGGAAGTATTAATAGTGAACGACTGTTCAACCGACAACACGGAAACCCTTGCAAAAAACTGGCTGAGTACGTACCGGGGGCCTCATACAATAAAACTCCTCAATGCACCGCAAGATCCTCCCCTAGGCTGGATCGGCCAGACATTTGCCAGTAACTACGCGATAACCGACGCAAAGGGAGACATCATACTCAGCTGCGACGCGGATGTGGTGCACACACCGGAGAGCCTGCGGCACAGTGTCGCCCATTTTCTTTCCGCCCGCGCCAGCTTACTCTCTCGCATACCCCATCTTGTTATTAAACATCCCGGGGAATACCCGTTCTTGCTCCATGTGTTTATTCTGCGCTTCTCTTCATGGCTTTCCAGACTCCTGGGTAGTCGGCAGAGTTTTGCCATGGGCACGTACTTGATGTTCAGCCGGAACTTCTACGAACGTTCGGGCGGGTGGAATAAGAACCGGGAGTACCCTGAATCCTTAGCTCTTCTTAATTACGCACTCGCTCACGGCGACACGTTTATTTTGTTCGATGAAGTATCGACAGAAGTAACCGCGCGCTATTACCGCGGGGCCCGGGAAACTGCGCGCGGTATGTTGCGCAATATGAATATTCCTCTCCTCCAACCCCTGCCTTTTCTGATGGCGTTTCTCATCATCGGTATCAACTGCAGCGCAATCTTCAACGGAGCTGCGGCCCTGCGCGCAGGAACAGCAGCCGGGGTCCTGACAGTCCCTCTTATCTTCAGTATTTTTTTCGGCGTACACCTTTTTATATCCGCACACTCGCTAAAAACAGTGGTACAAAACACACTGCTGACACCAGCACTTCTCTGGTATATCGCCTGTATGGGGATACTTGGTGCAGTACGGATAGTAGTACCCTTTAGACTCACGTGGCGGGGCCGGAGCATGGGGACCACACTATCTTAAGCCTGATTAAGAAGAGTGATTGTCGGTATAGTCCTTAAAATGATCGAGAATGGGCTGCATCGAAGACCTGAATACCTGTATGCTGTCGGAGGTCTTCTTCAGTTGCGCGAGCATAGTCTCCACCTCTACAGCTCCGGGTGGTTTGCCCGAAAAAAATACTTCAAGCGTGGCAATGTAGGCGGTCAGGTCGGTATATAGCGTATTACCATTTGTGATGAGAGTTTGTGTCAGCGACCTTGTCACCACATCCGGCACATTTTGGTTTGCCGTCGACAAGGCTACCAGATGCTGGGCTGTTTCGCCGGCTATCGCCTTTTGTCTGCTGATAAGAGTTTTAGCTTCAAGTAATTTATCAAGGATCCCTTCATAACGTCCTGAAGATGCATTTGCGTTTATTTCCACCAAAAGAGGTTGAAGGGTGTTGAGGGTCCTGACGGTGGTATTGTAGTCGAAAATAATTGCATTGAGAGCGGTGTGGTAGGCAAGTGTCCCATACGCCTTCGGTACATGCACAGTCGTCGAGGCAACAACGCTCTGTAAAGGGACTTTCGTATCCAATGCGCCCGGAGCGACTGCTTGCGACGAACTCTGGGAAAGAAGCGTGGTTGTAAAATAACCTCGCAAGTAATTCTGCACCGCTCCGCTACGCAAAGCTGCGTAGCCTGTAGCTATGGTGAGCAGTACTCCAAGCAAAACACCTGCCACAACCAAAAGAGTTGTCCGGAGCAGCGCGCTGGGGTTGTGCACACCTCCAAATTCTTTAAAAGAAGCCATGATAAGATCATTTTATCATGAGTTCAAAGCGTCCCCTGCTTTTTACCCTCTTCGGAAGTTTGTTTCTTCTTGCTGGAATTATTACCTGCCTGTCCATCCTTGCAGGTTGGCAACTCAGTACTCCTCTTGCTTGGCAACATTGGGCATACGCTGCACTTAACTTTCTTTTTGCCTATGGATTCTTCACCATGCAGGCTTGGCTCTTACCCCTTTTCGGTGTATTAGTCGGTGCAAACACTTTATTGACCGCGGTACGGTGGTTTACCCAGGGACTCTCAACAAAATCCCTATTGCTGTACACCGTAATCATATTGGGGGGCGCCGCCATTCTATGGGGACTGAACACCCATAAACACAAAATGCGGGCCAACAAACAAAGTCGTGCTGCGGGAATTATCTGCGCAGCCATGCTCCTTGCGGTCTTCGGGTATACTATTAGTGTCTACGCGGCATAATGAAAACACTTACACAATATGGGGCAGGTCTTACTTTAGCGTTTTTGTGTATTGCCACGTTCACTCCTCCCGCTGAAAGTAAGGCGGACCCTGTCGTCTTCACCATAATTCTCGGAGCTGTGACGGGGCTCATAGGTGTCGACATTATCTCGTGCGATATAAATATTCTGTTCGGGTGCGACGACGACGCAGGCATTGTAGCTGGTGGAAACGGGAACGGATCAGCGACTGTCCAAGAAATCTGCACCTCAGGCACAAACGCTTGTGGCCAGACGAATACTGGGTTTATATCAGGAGGCGTATGCAATGCCACAGCCCCTCCTAACTCATCTTGTCCCGCGCCGAGCTTCGGTAGCGACGACGCATTTTTTGCTCGTCCGAGCAAGATTGGAGTAGGTATGTCGACAACACTTAATTGGACGGTAACTAATGCAACTGAATGCGATATTACAAGCGACAACGGCTTTTCAGCCGCCAACAGAGAAACAACCGGGTCTGTATCAACTGGGGCCGTGTCGATGAGTAGCACATACACTCTCACCTGTCAGAATGGAGATGGGGGTCCAGAAGGCTCGAAGAGTCTCCGAGTAATAGTAGACCCACACTTCAGAGAAATATAAAGCTGTGGATAGTACATTAGCTAATTATTAACCTCTCATTCATACTTTACTTATGACTCTGTCTTATTCGCTCCGGACGCTCACCGTGTCGCTCATGTTTGTGGTTTTGAGTTTGGCCTTGGTAGCGGTGCAGTATGTAGTAAGCTTCTTTGCGAATGGCCTCTCTGACAGCGCCTCTATACGCGTTTCCGCAAGCAATGCCTGTTCTACCGACGGCAGTACGCACTTCACGGGCTGCAGCTCTATTTTGTAGCTTCCAGAAAGAAGAGGCCCCATCCGAGCTCGTAGTGACCGTCTTTTTCTTTGAACCCTAGCATTTTTTTTGCGACGGCAAAAGATTCTTCCTCGGACACAGTGGCGTTATGTAGCGTGTGCACAAACCAACGCGCCTCTTCTTCTGATACAAACTTCCACGGCACATCTGTACACTCAAAACGGATATTTTTGAAACCCGTATTTTGCAGAAGCCCAAGCAACCGCTCTTTTGTAAAAAAATCATGCGGGTGGCCACGCGGCGCAGCGCGCTCAGGAGTATCAATAGTGTCAAAATATCGCGATGTTTCCGTATCACCTAGCACATCAGAGAGAATCAGCCGCCCCCCTGGGCGTAGCATCCTGTAAAATGTTTCTAGCGCCTCAATACGCCCGCTCTCTCCCGGCCGCTTCAGCCGGTCGTCAAAATGGTGCAGGGTGGCTAT
The DNA here is from genome assembly GCA_943355135.1 of Candidatus Nomurabacteria bacterium. Lineage (GTDB taxonomy): Bacteria > Patescibacteriota > Minisyncoccia > Phycocordibacterales > SBAW01 > GWA1-54-10. The sequence continues at coordinate 23,695 of CALREG010000006.1, forward strand.
CGAACAGACAGCATCAAAATAATTTTCATATTGCTCTGAAGAAAGGAGTGGCTGCTCAACGGGTAGTAAAAGAGCTTTTACGGCAAGCCCGCGCGCAGTGACCGCTTCTTGTAATTCCTTGATATTCTCAGGTTGCACATCAGTGGACACTACCTCCCCCGTTTCGCCAACCGCCTCTATAAGCGGTAGCGTGAGACAGCCGTTACCAGTCCCAGATTCCCATATTTTTTCTCCTGGTCGCGGATGCGCAAGCGTATATATGCGGCGGATTTCGTTTTCGCGCGCACCGGGGTACTGCGTATTGGCACGTCGCCACTGCTCCCATCGATAGAGTATTGCATCTTCCTCAGTCATAAACTTTCTAAGTTTAACCCGGCCCGTCGTCGCATCCAATACGCGCCCATCAAGACCGCAACGAGGAGAGCGAGAAGCGGTGTATTACCCCAACGCGAAAAATATGTCGTATGGGGCGCCGGCAGGCTCATCTCCCCTTTCAGTATTCCGTCTTCCCCACGGGCCAACTCCGCCACAATCTCGCCGTTGGAATGTATAAAACCGGAGGGACCGAGCAGGTTGGCACGCACCTCCGGGAGCGTATTTTCCGCCGCACGGAACTGCGCCGCCGTAAGGGTAAAGTGGCTTGCAACATCATCAACAAACATTGCTTCAGAGCCTATCGACAGGAGAAATGAGGACTCCCCCGCTTCGCTCCTGGCGACATCCTGCCGATGTATCTCCGAGCACAGAACCGCCCCGACGCGGACTCCATCTATCTCAACCTCTTGCCCGGCGGCCCCCGGCACGGTATCAAACGGGGTAGAGAAAAATCCGAACCGTTGCGCCCACTGCGGGGTATAGTCTATAAACGGGAAGAGGGTGCGTTTTTCATATTGAGCGACCCTAACGCCGTTTTTAAAAAAAAGGAATGTGTTAGAAAATTTTTCTTGATCATAGAGTGTCGTCCATATGACCGCGGTAGTGTCGGCGGGGACCCGTGCGGCAAGCCACGCCGCGAGCGTATCTTCTGAAGTAATCAAAACTCCGCGGGTAAGGGGCGGTTTTACGGCGCCGCGGTAAATTGCGCCCTCAACGGGAGAAAAGGGATATACCAGAACATCGGGCGGCTCTTTTACAGCGTCGGCAATGCGCCTCTCCAGCTCAGGAAACGAGAAACTCCCCCGCTCTTCCGTGCCGAATCCAATTGTCTTGCCGGGCTGGATCAGCGCGAACGACAAGGTATGAGTATCGGGCGGCACAATGACAAAAGCGTACCCAAGGAACAGGAGCCCGGCACAGACGAGTGCTAGTGCGCCTCCCGCAACAACCGACGTGTGTGTGCGGCTGCGTCCGCGGAGCACTACCTCAACTAAAAACGGGCTCACCGCAGCAACAACAAACGTGACAAGCAGCACCCCTCCGATATTCGCAAGCCACAGCAATATTCCGGCCGGCGCAACTGCGTACCCGAGCAAAGCAAAGTAATAGCCCCCGAATAATGCGTACAGAAAGGCTTCGTGGAGCGTAAAAAGTGCCGTTCCCACAAGCGTGTTGAGCAGTATTGAGTCCGAACGCAACAGCCTATAGGCGAGCATAATGGCGGCCCAGCACAGCCCGCCCAGTACCGCCAAAAGAATAAAACTGAAATTGACCAGTCTGGTGAAAAGATACGCCTCGGGGAGCCAGTGGAACTGCACTACGGTAAAGAAGGACACCGACATAGAAAATAGCGCTCCGGCGACAAAAGCTCCCAGCAACATACCCCTGAGGGAGCGGTACGTGGCCGCAAAATAATAAAGTGGTGCCGCCGCAATGAATGCGAGCGGCCAAAGCGAAAACGGGTGGAATGAAAGGATCAGAAGAACCGCCGACAACACCGGCAATGTATACCAATGGCGGTGCAGCGCGTCAGACCACATGATTGATAAACCGCTTTACTTTGACGGACGGGGCGGAAACCTCAGGCACCGCGCGGACTTCAAATGAAGAAACAAGACCGCGCTCAATCGCCGTCCGGAGTGTGGCGGTTGAGGTCAACTTCCACGCCTGCGGTAGTTCCTGCTCGGCAAAGCGGGCGAGGTCCTCCGCCTGTGGCCCCTGTGCCACCACCTCTACCGCAAGACCGACCGCCGTGGAGCCGGGAGCAGGGCGGAAATGTATCTGATACGGCACACGGGCCAGATGCGGGAAGACCGCAAAGGCGCGGTCGGAGTCTTCCACATTAAATTCGATGCCGTTGAGCTTGAGTCGGTCAATGTCCGTCCGATGCGACCACGCAAGCACCGGCCCAGGGAGCCCGCAGACACAGCCAGTAGAGATTTCCTCAAAATAGTCGCCGGTACGGTAGCGCAGGAGCGGCATAGCCCGGTTGAGTCCGTAGGTAATAACCAGCTCGTTTTCTATAAGCTCGATTACGGCTATCGCCTCGGTAACCACGTGGAACTGGTTGGCGTCCTCTTCCATCATCCGCGGACAAGGGAAAAAGAGAAGTTGTCCGAGCTCGGCGGAACCGTAGATATTGGCGATGCGCGCGGCCGGAAATGAACTCTGCAGATCTGCTCGCCTGGCTGCGGTAAGCATTTCGGAAGAAACCACCAGAAGCTTAACCTGCTGCGCTATCCCCCATCGTTTCGCCGCATCGGCGAACAGCCCCGCAATCGTAGGGAGCGAGTACACCGCATCACAAGCGAGCTCTTTAAAGAGCAAGGCGTTGTTATCCATATTCTGCAGGTCGCCGAACACGGGAGACACCGGGGAATGCGCTTGCCGGCACTGTTGGAGAAATGTGTGCCCGAAACTTTTCATGAGCGGCGGATGGATAATAAGCGGCCGGGTGACACCGGTGCCGAGCGACGGTTCAAAATAGTAGCGCTCGACATCCGCAAACGGGACCATCAAGGGCTTACCGGTGCTCGTACCGGACGTAAATGCCACAAAGCGGACGTCGGCCTTTGGTACATACAGGCGCTCATGCACCGGCGTCGAAATAAGGTCTTCCCTCGTAAGCGGCGGTAGGTCAAAAAAATGTTCTTCGTCCACTGGTAATCCAGTGTACTTTTTATCGTAAAAATTCGAATGGATGTTTCCGGAAATATGTGCCAAAAGCTCTTGGAGACGCTCCGTATTAATCCATCTCATGGGACCAGTATACTAGAAGCATGTTCTCTCCGCGCATGATTATTAGCCTCCTTTGTAAAGTATAACTTGCGCCCTTGTGGCTAGTCGGTATAAGGTAAGGAAAGGCTCCTTTTAAAAGACTGGCTCTTACACAAGGGAGAAAAGTTGTGGCCCAGAGGATGAAGTTTACCGAGGATGTCGTCACTCATTTGAAGAAAGTGCCCGAAGTGCAAAAAATATGCAGGGGCAAGACTGGGTGGTACCGAGGCAAGAAGATGCTCAAGGTGAGCAACGGTACGCCGAATTTGGTCACCGTTCTGGCATGCGAACCTGACGGCCAATCGGCCATCCACGTCTATTCCAAAAATTGCGCAGCAGTCATCGCCGCCGCGCACGCGTTTGGAAAGCAGCACAACGTACCCGTACGCGGGTGACGACCGGCCGCGCAGTTGCGCGGCTTTTTCTTTTTGGATACTATGGAGCCAATGCCCTCTGGGCACATTTTTTATGGCAATGCTTGAATACAACGAAATATTGAACAAAAAGGTCATCCTCTTGGATGGCCAACCGTACGAGGTGCTCGATGCACACGTCTTTCGCAAGCAACAG
>CALREG010000007.1 GCA_943355135.1 Candidatus Nomurabacteria bacterium
CGGCTTCCCAATTATACGCTCTATCCAGTTGCCAGCGCGGCCGACCCAGTAGTGCACCTTAGGATATTTGACTGTGTGCTTTTCTATCCATGCACGAAGCGTCGGTGAGTAGGCCGAGAGGAGTAAAAGACCAATAATCAAAAACAGCCAACCTTGGAGTATGGGCAAGACCAACCCTGCGAGCCCGAGCAGCAGAAAGGCCACGCCGAGCGTCACGACTATTACTCTTTTTATATTTCTTTTAATCATATTTCAGTTATATCCCTGGACAGTTTGCTGCTGCAGTATAGCCCGAGGCGAGCGCATCCGCTATTGTAACAAACCAGACTTTATTCTCCTCCTTTATGCGTGACACTCCCGAGCACGAGGGCAAGTAATATTTGGTGCCCGATTTTGAGGCGACATACGCGCCCTCCCCTGCCCCAACAGGAGCTTTAGGCGCCGAGGCCACCGACTTTGTGGCTTGATATACAGCAGCGGTTTGGGTGGTGCCGTCTGGCAGACGTATAACGAGGCCCGATCTTTCATCGCCCATGGCCGAGAGTCGTCCCAATCCAAAGGCCGTAAGACCTATGAGGATAAGGGTTATAGGGAGGAACCACTCTGCGACCACCCCCTTGTATTTGGCAACTATTTCTGATACTGTGTTGGGCACAACCTTAAGTATATATGGCATCAAAAAAGGCAGGCGGAACAGCTAAAAACCTCACCGACTCAAACGCGAAATACCTCGGCGTTAAGCTCTTTGCCGGTGAGATCGCCAAGGAGGGCGCCATCATCGTACGTCAGCGCGGCCATAGAATGGTCCCCGGCCGCAACGTAGGCTCAGGCAAGGATCACACCCTTTTTGCACTCAAGACCGGCGTGGTCAACTTTCGCAATGTACGCAAAATAAGCTTTACCGGCCGCACCAAGGTCCACTCCGAGGTCAACGTAGTCGTTAAATAATTTAAAACCCCGCCTCTGGCGGGTTTTTTGTTGTGGTGCTATTGTCTGTTTGGTTACGTCCTTTTTTGGGCCAAACAGGGAGCTATCCCATGAAGACGCTTGCAGCTGATGTCCGCACGGACAATCTCGCAAGTTTGGAGTCAACGCTCAAGGCCGCCGGCGCCCAGTTTTGGCCGCCGGAGGAAGTCGAGAAGCATAAAGCCAAGGAGCTCTCCAAGGCCCCCCCGGCGAGCGCGCTCTGGCCGTACTTCGAAACTCTGAGCGGCATCAACCGTACGGTGCTCTGCGAAAGTCAGACGATCATGGTGGTGAGCGGCGGGGTGACAACCGTGGCAGTCCTCATCTTCATCTTCGGCGGGCTCATCTCCCTGCTGTTCGGTTACAACTTTCTCAACCAAACCACCGGCGGCATCATGATCGTCGGCGCACTGGCTCTGGGGCTCCTTGCCATCAGCTACGGCGCCTATGAACTGTCGCACGCGCTCGGCAAAATCCACATGCGCGGGCCAGCCAAGTGGCTGACCTACCAGTACAACAACTACCATCTCTCACTTCCTGGGCTTGTGGAGACTATCACGCGCGAAGCGCGGATGTTCCGGCCTGAAGCCGACATCAAGATCCACGCACTGATGCAGGACGACCGCATCCTCGACCCAGTTCTCGAGATCGACGGCGTCTACTGCCTCGTGTGGAACGGCGACACCATCATCCCGCCGCCGCAGGCCTGAAGCACAACACCGCCCCACCTTGGGGCGGTTTTTTAATACCAGCCTCCCATCGGAGCCCATCCGCCACCATTGCTCCAACCACCGTAGCCACCCCCACCCCATCCGCCGCTCCAGTTGCCCACTCCCGCAGCGTTGTTTACATAAATATTGGCTCCGTAATTGCCGTAGTTGCCATAGCCATAGCTCGGATAATTCGAGTAGCCTCCGTAGCCGTAATTGTTTCCATATCCATACGAAGAATATTGCTGTTGTTGATAGTAATTATTTTGATACTGATTCTGATATTGGTTTTGGTACGGGTAGTACGAGTACGACGGCATGCCGCCATAGTAGTAGGCCTGTGCGGGCGCAGATACAACGAACAGTGCAACAAGCACTAGAGTCACGCCTAAAATATTTTTCATACCGTTTTAGTCTACCGAAAGTTGTATAAAGCCTTGATGAACCCCATGAGATGGCGGCTTCGCCTATCTCACGGGGTGAAGCTTAGACTGTCGCGACAACCACCACACCAAACTCGGCTTTGTTATTTTTGCTCGAGAGCATAGCAACATGCTCGCCCACGGTTTTAATCGGTTCAGGAAATTTGATGCACTCTTCTCCTATAGCAAGCGCGTGCTCGCCTAAAATAGCTTTGGCAACATCCTTTTCGTGCACAGCCTTAAACAAGCCACCCTTTTCGGTAGCGCGAGCAGAGATAGTCACCTTTTTGCCGCGGAGTGCCGATACTTTGTTGTCCAACTGCTCCTCTTCTTTTGCAGCCTCAGCCTGAACTTCAGCCTTTTTGGCCTCGTACTGGGCTATCTTTTCCTCGGTGGCAGCTTCGGCAAGCTTTTTAGGGAAGAGGCCGTTGATAGCGTATCCATCGGCGACATTCTTAATCTCGCCATGCATCCCCACCCCGCGCACATCTTTAAGCAGTATTACTTTCATGCGAGCAATATAACAGAGAGCAGCGTTTAAGACTACTGCGTGATCAGCCACGCGACGGCGGCGTCTTTTTGCGGGTCTTTGCCTGCAGTAAATTCTTCGGCGGTGCGTTCGACTTTTATATCAGGAGTGAGTCCCCCATCGGAGATTGAAGTGCCGTTAGGAGTGAGCCATTTGGCAATAGTGACTTTAATTTCTGCTCCTCCGCCGAGTTCTATCAATTGCTGTACCGAACCCTTGCCGAAGGTGCGAGTGCCGACTAGTTTGGCAACACCGTTTTGAGCGAGTGCGCCTGCCAAAATTTCTGATGCCGAGGCCGAGCCTTGGTTGACCAAAATAGCCATGGTTAGTTTTTTGTTGGCAAAGACGTTGTAACCGAGCGAGCGATGTACCACGTTGTCATGCTTGCCCTTATAATCCTCGGTCACAATAGTAGTGCCCACGGGGAGGAAGTAGCTTGCCATCTGCACCGACGACTCTAAGTAGCCGCCGGGGTTACCGCGCAGGTCGAGTATGAGTTTGGTCGAGTTGGACTCGAAGTACTGGCGCAAGGCGCCGCGAAAGAGCTCGGAGGAATTTTCAGAAAAGCTGTAGAGCTCTATCACAAAAATCCCGTCGGCACGCTTGTACGCGTTGATGATAGGAATTTTGATAGTGTCGCGCACTATTTTGATAACCAAAGGCTCTGTGGAGCCCGCGCGCTTGAGCGTCAGCGTCACGCTAGTGCCCACCTCGCCGCGGATAATCCTCACTGCAGAATCAACTGCCATCTTTTCGGAGGACTTGCCGTCTACGGCCAACACCACGTCGCCGCTGCGTATACCCGCGCGCTCTGCCGGCGAATCTTTAAGCGGGGTCACCACCGTAAGCGAGCCGTCGCGCTCGCCCAGCTCCATGCCCACGCCGCCGAACGCGCCTTTAATCTCCTCATTAAACGCCTTGGCCTCTACGGGGGGCAAAAAGACCGTGTACGGGTCGCCATAGCTGTCGGTCAGCCCTGCGATAGCACCGTACATGCGCTCCTGATAGGTCGGGATAGTGTTGCTGGCGTGCGTCTGTACAAAGTTGTCCTCGAGCAAGTTCCATGCCTGCCAAAACTTGGCAAAGTCAACTTCTTTCGGCTGCGCCGAGCCCACATTACCCGAAAGTGAGATGCTCGTACCAGGGATGGTAAAGGTCGCCGCGGCGGCGGTGTTGTTGAGCCGGCCAGAAATCCCCGCGTAGGCACCAAAAGAAAATGCGACGAGCACTGCCGCAACAAAGACGCCTGCCATCCACTTTGTCCTCATATACAAAAAGTATATCATATTTGCACGTTATAATAACGACATGATCACGCGCTACGCGCAGCGGAATTTATCGTGGATAGACTTGGTGGCACCCTCTGCACAAGAGGTGCGCTCGCTCATGACCGAGTTTGACCTCGACCCCGTCATCGCCCAAGAGCTCACCTCGCCCTCTGCCAAATCAAAAGTGGAGCGCCGCGGACACTTGCTCTATTTAGTACTGCACTTCCCCGCCCTGCGCGCCGCGCACTCGCGCCCCGAGCAAGAAATAGACTTCGTTATAGGGAAAGACTTTCTTATAACCACGCGCTACTCCAACATTGACCCGCTGCACTCGTTTGCAAAAGCGTTCGAGGTCAACGCGGTCTTGGGTCGGGGCAATGCCGAGCATGGCGGACACCTCTTTGTGGGCATGGTGCGCGACCTCTATCACTCGCTCATTTTAGAGTGCGACCGAATGCATGAGCATCTGGACAACATCGAGGACAAAATATTTTCCAACCGCGAGCGCGAGATGGTGACCCAAATCAGTATGGTCGGTCGGATGATACACGACTTCCGCCGGACCCTCGAGCCGCACAAGCTGATGCTCGAGTCACTCGAGCCGCACGGTGAGCGCATCTTCGGACAAGGCTTCTCCTATCATGTGCGGACACTCATCGGCGAGTACGAGCGCGTGCGCCACACACTCGAGCACTTGCAGGAGTGGCTCCAAGAGCTGCGCGAGACCAACAACTCGCTCCTCAACACCAAGCAGAACGAGATTATGAAGAATCTCACGATTATGGCGTTTATGACCTTCCCCCTCTCGTTGTTGGTGGGCATCTTGGCCATAGACACCAAGCACAACCCGATTGTCGGGATAGAGTATGACTTTTGGATAATATTGGGTATTCTGGGCCTTGCAGCCCTACTTTTCTTCGTATTCTTTAAACATAAAAAATGGCTGTAACCGATGTCATTTCTTTCTTTCCTTTTTGAAGCAAAAAAACCTGATCTCACTCCTTTGCGCCTGCGTAATACGCTTTCCGGCGAGCTAGAGAAGTTTGAGCCTTTAAACGGAGCTGTCCGGATGTACAACTGCGGGCCGACGGTGTATGACCGCCAGCACATCGGCAACCTGCGGGGTGCCATACTCGCCAACACGCTCAGGCGCACGCTCGAGGTATGGGGCTACAAAGTCTCACACGTCAGCAACATCACCGATGTGGGACACCTTGTTTCGGATGCCGACGAAGGTGAGGACAAACTTGAGGCAGCTGCCAAAAAAATGGGCAAGCACACGCAGGAAATCGCCGAAGAAATTACGGCCCTGTATTTTGCCGATCTTGATGCGTTGGGAGTAGACCGCAAAAAAATGCAATTCCCCCGTGCAACGCAATACATCGACGAGCAGCTGGCCTTGGTTAAGACTCTTTTACAAAAAGGCTACGCGTACCAAATCGCCGACGGCATCTATTTTGATACGGCCAAGTTCCCCTCATACGGCAAGCTCGGCGGCCTCAACTTAAGCGGACAGCAGGTCGGTGCCCGCGTGGAAGAAAATACAGAGAAAAAGAATCCCCACGATTTTGCACTCTGGAAGTTCAGTAAAGCCGATGAAAAGCGCGAGCAGGAGTGGAAGTCGCCATGGGGAGTGGGCTTCCCCGGCTGGCACCTCGAGTGCACCGCAATGATTTTTAAATTGCTAGGCAAGCAAATCGACATCCACATCGGCGGCGAGGATTTGGCACCCATCCATCACAACAACGAAATCGCGCAGGCCGAGGCTGCGACCGGTAAGACCTTTGTGCAGTACTGGCTCCACAATGCGTTTATTACTATCGAGGGCAAGAAAATTTCTAAGTCGCTCGGCAATACTATCTACCTGACCCAGCTTGCTGACCGTGGGCTCTCGCCACGCTCGTTGCGGTATTTGTACTTGACTGCGCATTACCGAACCCCGATGAACTTTACGTGGGGTGCGGTTGAGGGTGCTGACGCCGCGCTGAAGCGCCTGACCCGCACCTATTTAGAAATGCCAAAAGGAAAAGCTGATGAGGTATTTCTGAAAGAGTTTTATGCCGCGCTAGGCAACGACCTCGACACACCTAAAGCACTCGCGCTGGTCTGGGAGCATATAAAAAATCTCAACCAAGCAACACTGGCCGAAGCTGACAAAATCCTCGGCCTTGGTCTCACCGAGGTTCGACCTCGGTGGAAAGTTGCGGTTAAAGAAGAAATACCTGCCGAAGTACAGAAGCTTGTAACTGAGCGTGAGGAGGCTCGCAAAAACAAAGACTTCGCCCGCTCCGATACCCTCCGCGCTGAGATAGAGTCAAAAGGCTACGATATAAAAGATACGTCTGAGGGTCAGATGCTTTCTAGGAAATAAAAAGACAAAAGCCACCGAAGCGGCTTTTGCCGACTTGGTGGCTTGGTAGTTCTACTCGCGATCGAAGATATCGTGGACGAGTTTGCGGATGAACTCCGCAGATACGAACTTCGAACTCTTCGTGTTCGCGGCGTGACGCCGGCTGAGGAAGCCGATCGCCGTGAGGTCGTCTGCCGAGAGCTCCGCGACCCCGTAGTGACTGGAGAGCGACTCGAACTCGGCGGTGCACTCCTTGTCGGCGCCAACCTTCTTATCCTCGAACCAGTTGACCCAGACGAGGACGTTCTCCTTGCCGACCAGCAGGTCTAGATGCCGCTTGCTGTCGGCGACACAGTTGTACCACATCTGATAGAGCACATCGACGTCGCCAGTGTACACCTCAGAGAACACCAGGTGCATACCGCGCTTGTTGAACATCGAGCCGAACATCGACTTGATGTCCGTCTCATGCTCGCGCACCAGCTCGTTGATGCGAGCCTCGCTCCTGGTGAACAACCAGTTGCGAATAGCGGCAACACCGAACGCCTTGACCTCAATCTGAGCGTGGAGCGCCCAGTTCATGAGGCTGTTGGCGAAGGGCTCCTCCTTGGTCTCCGGCACCCAACCCCGATAGGAGTTGAACAGCGTCATGTACTCGGCCGGAACCAGCGACTTTGCAGCCACGGGCGCCTTCGCCTGTTGAGCGCTCACGGTGCCTGCGATGACAGTCACTGCCAGAACGGCAGTCAGAATGGTCTTGAACATTGGTCTTCCCCTTGTGTTGAGAGGCCCTGTTGGCCTCCAGAACGATGAAACTGTGCATAGTATATACTATAATAAGGATATTGTCAATACCCCCTTAGCTATCCACTCGATATCCCCCTACCCACAGCACGGCCTTCATTTTTGTGTATTGTGCCGAACTCAAAGAAGAGTACTCTTGAGGTATGCCGAGCGGAAAAAAAGATAAGGCACTGCGCGTGCCGCCGCAAACACTCGAGACCGAAAAGGCTCTCTTGGGTGCGCTGATGATACGCCCTGAGGGCATGATTGAATCGAGCGACGTACTTTCTCCCGATGCTTTTTATGCCGAGAAGCACCGCATCATCTACCGCGCGATGCTCGCGCTCTATTCTAAAAACGAGCCGGTCGACATCGAGTCGGTGCGCGCAAAACTGTCTGACCAAAATCAGCTCGACGCAGTGGGTGGCATAACGTATCTCGCCGAACTTGCATCAGAAGTCCCCGCGGCATCCAACGCGCGCCACTACGCTGGGCAGGTACAAAAAAAATATATGCTCCGCAGCTTGATTGATGCAGGCGAGCATGTCGCCGAGCTCGGCTACGACGAAGCGAGCGAGATAGACGAAACGCTAGACAAAGCGGAGAAGCGCATCTATGAGGTGACCTCCTCGCCCACCCTTTCAAAATTTACGTCGCTCGGCGAGTCGCTCAAGGGCGCGTGGGAGCGCCTTGAACACCTACACGAGCACAAAGACGAGATGCGCGGTATCCGCACCGGCTTTAAGGATTTGGACAACATGCTCGCGGGCCTGCAAAAGTCCGACCTGATTATCCTCGCGGCGCGCCCTTCGGTGGGCAAGACCTCTTTGGCGCTCGACATCGCGCGCCAGACCGCCGTACAGCACGGCACGGTGGTCGGCTTCTTCTCGCTTGAGATGGCAGCTCAGCAACTGATTGACCGCATGGTCGCGGCCGAGGCCAAGGTCAACTCGTGGAGCCTGCGCACCGGCCGCATCAGTGATCAAGACGACTGGGACCGTATCCGCGAGGCGTACGACAAGCTCGGCGCGGCACCGATATTCATCAGCGACGAGCCGGGCAACAACATACTCAAAATGCGCGCTACTGCCCGCCGGCTCAAAAAAGAGCACGGCCTTGGGCTGATTGTGGTCGACTACCTACAGCTTATGATCCCTACCGGCGCGCGCGCCTCCGACAGCATGGTCCAGCAAGTGACCGAAATTTCCCGCTCGCTCAAAAACCTTGCCCGCGAGATGGATGTGCCGGTGCTGGCGCTATCGCAGCTCTCGCGTGCGGTGGAGCAGCGCGGGGGCAAGCCACGCCTCTCGGACCTACGCGACTCGGGCTCGATTGAACAAGATGCCGACGTGGTGATGTTTATCCACCGTGACGACAAGACCAACAAAGAGAGCGATAGACCAAACATCGCCGAGATTATGATAGAGAAGCACCGCAACGGCCCCGTGGGCAAAATCGACCTCTTCTTCGACGAAAAGCGCACCACCTTCCAAACACTGGAGAAGGCCGACTTGGCCGCCTTCGACTCCCCCGCTCCCTCACAAGACTTCTAAATGTCCCCTATCGACCGACTATCAGCTTTGTTTGAAAAGTTCCCCGGCATTGGCCCCCGCCAAGCACGGCGCTTTGTGCAGTATCTACTAGTGGTGTCGCCTGCAGTCCGGCAAGAGATAGCGGAACAAATAAAAGCGCTTGGTACCCAAACCGCGCAATGCAAAAAGTGCTACCGCTGGTACACCAAAGAAGGGAGCGGCGCCACCTGCCCCGTATGTGCCGACACCCACCGCGAGCAGTCGCTTTTGTTTGTGGTAGAGAAGGATGCCGACATCGACAACGTCGAGCGCAGTAACTACAAAGGCCTCTACTTTGTACTGGGCGGCATTATCCCGCTTGCAGCCGAAGAGCCGGAGAAGCATATCCGCCTACGCGAGCTTATAAAGCGTGCCGAAGCCGAAAAGCCAGCTGAAATAATTTTAGGACTCTCCGCTACTACCGAAGGTGACCACACGCGCGAGATCTTGGCCGAAAAGCTCCGCGGGCTCTCAAAAATCTCCTCACTTGGTCGCGGACTCTCTACCGGCTCAGAATTGGAATACGCCGACCCCGACACTATTGCTTCAGCCCTATCCTCACGCACGTAGAGTAAACAAGTTTGCAGGAGTGTTTCGTAGGCCGACGGGCCGAGAATCAGCAAATTTCCAGCAGGAAATTATGCGACTCCTGCAAACTTCGTTTGCTCGGAGATTTACGCGATCTTAGTGATTTTGACCTCAAAAAATGGCTGGCGGTGTCCGCGCTTTTTAAAGTAGTTGGACTTTGCTTTGTATTTGATGACGGTGACTTTAGGTGCGCGAGAAATCTTGGTGACCTCGGCCGTAACCTTGGCACCCGCTATAAACGGCATGCCGATGGTGGTGTCCGAGCCGTTATCCACAAGGAGGACATTATCAAAAGTGACCGTGTCGCCGACGTTGTATATGCCATAGCCATCCTTGCCCAAAGGACCTTTGATCTTCTCTACCTTCAGGGTAAGGCCCTCAGTAACGATGTACTGCTTGCCGCCGGTCTGGATGATCGCAAATTCCTTTGCGGATTTGATAGTTTTAGTAGCCATGTATCTGTAAATTAAAATCTGCCCTTCGGCAGAATGGAGCCCCCTGGCTCGTAGAAAGATACTAGCGCAAAAGCCTCTCCTATGCAAGACTATTTAGTGGAATTGCTTGGGCTACAAAAAACCTGAAAGTCTAGGGAGACGGCCATGCCATACGTCCTGTTTGGGGCTATCGTGTTTGCCGCCATCGTCCACATATGGTGGCTCAACCGCCAACGCTCTCGCGAAGAACGACTCTGAGGACAGAAGCCCGCGCACTGCGGGCTTTTTCTTTTATTCGTCGAGTGAAGGCTTTTCAAGCAGAGAGGTTTCGAAACCCTGAGATGCGCCGGCTATTTTATAAATATCCTTGTCTATCTTTTTAAACTCCTTACTAGAAGAATTATACTTATTAATTACTGTTGAAAGCGCACTACCAAGACCATCGTGGTATTCCCCATATACCTTGAGATGTTTATCAAGCTCCCCCACCCACTTTTGAATCTCCTTGGCCTTCTCTTCTATCTCCATACCGCGTAGGCCTTGGAGCACTGTCTGCAGGTATGCCAAGAACGATGTCGGCGACACAATGATGACTTTATATTTGGATGCCGCGCGCTGAATCAAATTTTCCTCTTCCTCTTTGAGCGCCCCGACCGAGTTCATCAGCAGGTCATAATAAATCGCCTCGTGCGGGATAAACATAAACGCAAACTCCATCGTGCCTTCGGCGGGCAGAATGTACTTGGCAGTCTCGACGATGCGGTTTTTAAGGTCGTTTACAAAGACCTTTTCCAAACGAGCCTTCTCCGTTGGCTCCTTCTCTACCACCAGCCGGTTGTAGTTGTCGAGGCTAAATTTCGAGTCTATCGGGATTATTTTGTCCTTTACAAACACGACGGCATCAACGATATCTCCGCCTGCAAAGGTGTATTGCATCTGGTAGCTGCCGGGCGGCATCACATTTTTAAGCAAGGTTTCGAGGTAATACTCGCCGAGTATGCCGCGCTGCTTGGGGTTCTTGAGGATATCTTGCAACGACTGGAGCTGGTCGGCAAAGGAGACGACCTGCCGGTTGGTTTCATCCAGCTTGGTCAGCCCTTCGGTCACGTCTTTGATAAGCCGCGCCGACTCGCCCAATTGCGAGCGCACCGACTCGTTCATCTGTTTAGACGACTCCGCGACACGGGTGTCGAGCGTGCGCGCCAAGTCTTGTATAGAATTTTGCAAAAGTACGAGCCCTTGGGTGTCTTGCGGGGCTTGCTGAGACTTTTGTAGACGGTAGAGCATGGCTGCAATGCCGAGTGCCAAGAGAATCAAAACCCCTACCAGTACCGTGAGCAAATCCATACGGAGCATGGTATCATGCAGTTCATAATAAAAGTACACAAATTTCTATGACCCAAGCAGAACTCAAAGAAGCGATGAAGGATGCGATGCGTGCGAAGGACTCGGTCAAATTGGCCGTTATCCGCGGACTTATAACCGCCGCGATGAACGAGGCCGTGACCAAAGGCAAGGGCCCCGACGGCGTACTCGACGAGGGCGAAATGCTCTCGGTTATTACGCGCGCCTCTAAGCAGCGCAAAGATTCTATCGAGCAATTTGAAAAGGGCGGCCGCCCCGACTTGGCCGAGCCCGAGAAGGCCGAGCTCGTCATCATCCAAGCAATGCTCCCCGCACAAATGTCTCAGGAGGAAATTGTTGCCGCAGCGACCGCCAAAGCCGCCGAAATGGGTGTTGTCGACAAAACCGGCGCCAACAAGCTCATGGGTATGCTGATGAAAGACCTCAAAGGCCGCGCAGACGGCAACGACGTAAAGGCGGTCGTAGACGGGATGTTTGCCTAATTTTTTACAATACTTGACATTTTTGTCAAATCTGCTATACTTATAGCAGAGAGTCTTTGGTATGTGCGTGGCTCTCCCACCAATTGGGAGCAGAACATGGGACCATTCAAAACCGGTCAACCGCTGACCGACGCAGAGCGTGCTCGTGATGCTGCGGACAAGTCAATGCATCGTCCGCGGCGTCGCTTCAGCCAGAACTACAACACTCCGGCCACCACCGCGAGCATACGCCGCACACAGCAGATGCTCGGCGAGCGTGATGACAACCAGCCGAACGTCCCCCGCTTTCTGATGGAGGACGACCGGCGGACGTTGCGACTCATCGATGCCGAGACGAGGTGCAACTCGCACCGGCTCACTCGGCAGACCGCCTTCCCCTTCATCGACCCGTTGCCGATGATAGCGGCGGAATAGCCACCAGCAGTTCAGAGGCCCCTCACCCGGGGCCTCTTTTTTTACCTAAAAATCATGACCCTACAGAGAATCGAACTCTGATTTAATCCTTGAGAAGGATTCGTCCTAGCCGTTAGACGATAGGGCCGTACAAAAGACTTTACAACATTTTTTGGAATAAAAAAAGCACCTATTAAAATTCAATACCCTATCATTTGACAATATATAAAATGTGGCATATAGTCTTTTCAGGTAGAACGTTGCAGACATGCCCAGCTGGACGGTGGCGTTTAAATAACTTCCAGCAGCCTATGGGAAGGCAGGGCGCGCACGAGACCTCCCTGGCCTCCGCTTGCAAAGCGAAAGTTTTGCAGGTTTCTTCCTGAATAGGTAGCCCCGACACACCAGTGTCGGGGCTTCGCTATTTCCCCTTTCATAAAATAAAAAGCGCGGATTGCTCCGCGCTGGCAGTGACACCTAAACTTCTGTGACCTCGTCGAGGTCGAGTGCTGTCCGGCCGCAGCCGAGCGCAAACGACGGAACGAAGCGCTTCTTACTGAGCTCCTCGACCCGAGCAATGTGCTCCTGCTCGGCCTGCGTCAGATGCGGGTCGGCAATGAGCATGTCCACCCCCTCAGGCGGCGGAACAACAACCGTCCAGTCGCGCCCGCGAGCATGCACCGTACTTCCCTGCTCAATCTGCTTCATCAAACCCTCCCTGTGTTCAGCTAAAAACTTTATACCACACTTCTACCGCCTTTTCCACTCCGCTTCCTGTCGCACCAAGAGCTTGCTTGCAAGCTGCGGCTCGGCCATCACCCCCTCTACTATGCGCTCCATGCGGATACTCTGCGAGCCTTTGACCAGCACACAGTCCCCCTCTTGCAATAAATTTTGCAACTCCTCCCCCGCTTTGCCCGAATCTTCAAATTGCAAAATGTTTTTATCGGGCATCCCTGCATCAAGCGCCCCTTGTGCGATGTCGCGCGCGCGGAATCCGACGGTGATGAGCAGGTCGCAGGTTGTGGCCGCGTGCGCACCCACCTTGCGATGCTCGTCTACACTGCGACGGCCCAGCTCGAGCATGTCGCCGATGGCGGCGATGCGTCTGCCTTTGGGCGCAACGAGTGCGAGCGTGTCGAGTGCCGCGGCGGTAGCGGCAGGACTCCCGTTGTAGGTGTCATCTATAAGGAGCGTGTGTTTGATGCCGCGTATAAGTCGCATACGTCCTGCAGGTGGGTCGTAGCTCTCGAGTGCGCCTGCGATGTCACCGAGCGGTTTTTTGAGCGCCACACCAACCGCGGCCGCTGCGAGCGCAGGGAGGAATGCGTGTGCACCCGCGGCACCGACCACCTCGAGCGGGAGCGAGACCCCTTCGGCCACAATATTGGCGGTGACACCAACCGGCCACGTCTCAGCCCCGCTCTCGCGGAGCAGTGCTACCTGCTCGCCGCGCACATCTGCCTCGGCAGAAAATCCAAACGTAATAACGCGCGCGTCCGGCGCGGGCAAGCGATGCTGTAGGTCGCGCGTCCGCTTGTCGTCATACAAAAGCACCAATGCTCCGCCCGGCACCAGTGCATCAATGAGCGACGCCTTCTCCTCTATCACCGCCTCGGGAGAGTCAAAAAACTCTACATGTACCGGCACCTCGGGCAAGAGCGTAAAGACCGCCACACTGACCGGCAGCCACTTCGAAACTGAGCGGATATCGCCGGGGCGGTCTGCGCCGACCTCGAGCACGAGCCACTCGGGGTACTGCACCGTAAATATAATGAGGAGCAAGCCGTCAATAATATTTTGCAGCCATCTAAAAGGGTTGCTCCACGCGTTGGGCGCGCCGAGGATAGTGAGCGGGAGCCCTATCTCACTATTAAAGCTCTTTTCAGACTTGCGGACGCGCGCGCTTTTAGAAAGTACGGCGTATATAGCGTCTTTGGTAGAGGTCTTGCCCACGCTACCGGTCACGGCCACCACCTTGGGTTTATACTTGCGCAACACTGCCCGCGCCTCAAGCGTGATGATGTAGATAATTGCTTTTTTAAAAAGATTTTTCACGGTGGTCATCGGTCAGGGGGGATATTGTAGTAATTAATCAAAAACTTTACCAAACTGCCGAACGGCGGCGCCCACGTCTGCGACGCGAAGGTGGCACCCGTCGGTTCGTTGGCTATCAAAAAGACAACGAACTTCGGCGCAAAACTCGGGAAGTAGCCAAAAAAGCTGTGCAGGAACCTGTCTGTATAGTAGCCCCCGTTGACGGGGTCGGCAACTTGCGCCGTACCGGTCTTTGCCGCCACCGAGTAGTGCTCCATCTTTAAAGAGCCTCCCGCAAGCGCCTCGTCCACCACCTTGGTGAGCATGCGGCTTATAGCGGTCGAGGTTTCGGGCTTGAGTATC
Organism: Candidatus Nomurabacteria bacterium; assembly: GCA_943355135.1. Lineage (GTDB taxonomy): Bacteria > Patescibacteriota > Minisyncoccia > Phycocordibacterales > SBAW01 > GWA1-54-10. The sequence goes on from CALREG010000007.1 coordinate 14,262, forward strand.
TGCTCGCCTTCGGCCCAAGTTTTTGTTGCAATAACGCCGTTTTGATACTTTATTGCGCGCACCAAGTGCGGCGTCACCAGCAACCCGCCGTTGCCGAGGCTTGCGAGCGCGCGCACCGTTTCTACCGGCGTGAGTGATATGCCTTGCCCGAACGCCATAGTGGCGTACTCGACCTGTCGCGGGCTTTTAAAGTTGCCGGTCAGTCCGTGCGCCTCGCTGGGGAGGTCGATCCCCGTCTCTTCGCCCAATTTGTAGCGGGTCAAAAAGTAGTTGCGCATAATATCCGGCCCTATCTTGCTCGCCACAAACGCCGAGCCGAGGTTGAGCGACTGGCTTAATACTTCTTGCATAGGGACCGTGTTGCGTGCCTTGCCGTCGAAGTTGCAGATTTTTTTCTGCTCCAACTCGATACAGCCAGTGTCATTGTAGGTAGTCGCTTCAGTCACACTGCCCGAGTCGAGCCCTGCGGCCATCGTGAGCGGCTTGATGATAGAGCCCATTTCGAACGCGCCTTCAACAAGCGGATTGCCAAAGATACGTACGTCGTGCGGCTGATTAAACGTGTTGAGGTCGAACGAGGGCGACAGCGCCATTGCCACAATCTCGCCGTTCATTGGGTCCATGATGATTCCACCAGAGAACGCTGGGTTCCATTGTGTGCCATAGGTGGCGAGTGTACGCTCCAGCTCGGCCTGTACTGCGGGCTCAATCGTTGTAATCAAATCTCCTTGCCCACCCTCGCCGACCAAACCGCTTGCAAGCCCGCCGAAGAGTTCTACAAAAAAGTTTGAGTACGACTCGGTTGAGGTGCGCGCGAGCGTCTGCTCGTAGTAACGCTCTAAGCCATAGCGACCTTTCTGTTCGTGGTCGTTGTTGTATGCCACAAAGCCGAGCGTCTGCGCGGCGAGACTGCCTCCGGGATAGTAACGCTGATGCCCAGTCGTAGTGGACAAGTCGCTTAGTGTTGCAGCAGTAAGTAATGCACCATCTTTGGCACTAAAATAAATCGCCCCGCGATTAAGCAGTGGATTTTTAAGCTCTACCGACTGCGCGTCGGCGCGGCGGGCATACTCATCGCCATGAATAATTTGGAGGAGGTACAACCGCCCGATGATGACGATGGTCACCAGCACACACAGAGCAGTCACCACGCGGACGCGCGTTATAAACTGAGCGTTCATCTTCTTTATATTACCGCAGGGTGAGCGCCCCCGCGCCGGCATATACCGTAGACATATTGGTGGGCATTACAAACCCGAGCGCTATGGCACGTTCGGCCGACAGAGCCTTAGTTTCGGTCAAATAGGCGCTTTCTAGGGTGCTCACGCTAGCAGAGAGGTGTTGTACCTGCTTTTCCGCTGCGGTTCGGCCAGCAGTATGCGCCACCGCACCGAGCAAAAGCCCTCCGTACAAAAACACAGCCAAAGCCGTGACCCCCGCCAAAAGGGCCGCGATGCGGCGAATATATGCGTCGTAGAGGGTTATTGCGTGCATACTTTTTCTATCGCGCGCAATTTTGCGCTGCGGCTGGCGGAGTTTGATTTAGTTTCGGCGGCCGAAGGAGCAAGCGGCTTTTTATACAGCAATGTCCCCTCCCCGCTTTTTACCAACGAGGCAAAGTAGCGCTTGACGATGCGGTCCTCGATAGAGTGGAAGGTGATGACCGCAATGCGGCCGCTCGGCGCAAGAGCGCTCCATGCAGAGAGGAGCCCACTCTGCAAGGCACCGAGCTCGTCGTTGACCGCGATGCGTAGAGCTTGAAATGTTTTGGTGGCGGGGTTGAGTCGGCCGCGGCGATATGCGGCAGGCACCGCGTCGCGCACCACTTCTACCAACTCGAACGTGGTGGCAAACGGCTGCAGCTTGCGGCGGGCCACCACCGCCTTTGCAATCCGGCGCGCGTAGCGCTCCTCGCCGTAACCAAAAAAGACATCGGCGAGCGTCTCCTCACTCCACTCATTGAGCACCTCGGCCGCTGTAAAGCCCGAGCGCGGACTCGCACCATAGCTCATATTCAGCGGCTCATCGTGCATAAATGAAAATCCTTTTCCTGCCGAAAGTTGCGTCATGTTCCAACCCAAATCAAAAAGTACTTTATCGACAGCTTCTACTTTTTGAGCCGCAAGGATATTTGTAAGGTCGCCGAAGTTCCCCTCAACAACACCCTTCCCTGCGGCAGGGTCGGCATCAATAGAAATGAGTTTAATTTTTGCGGCTGCCTTGAGCGCCTTGCTGTGGCCGCCGCGCCCGTAGGTTGCATCTACAACCACATCGCCCACTTTGGGGGCGAGTGTCGCAAGCACCTCGGCGGTCATCACACTGGTGTGTTCTTTCTTCTGTACTTGCTTGTGCTCATGTGCCTCGCCACCCTCCTCTCGACGGGAGTGATGCGACATACGAGCAGAGGTAAATACGGAAGTCATGGTGTTTGGCATATATCAAAGAATCCCCAAGTCGCCCAATGTCTGCGCCATCTGGTCGGCGCCCTTCTCGATCCGGCGCTTGTACTCCTCCCAGGTCTTCTCGTTCCAGATTTCTACGCGGTCCGAGACTCCGGCGAGCACTACGCGCGACTTCAGGTCGGCAAACTCCTTGAGATACTCCGGAATGAGGATGCGCCCCGCTCCGTCTACCTCGGTTTCTACTGCCCCTGCAAGCAAGAAGCGGCTCATGCCGCGGGTGTCCGCTTGTCCGACTGGAAGATTAGAAACCTTCTCGGCGATTTTCTCCCACGACTTGAGAGAAAACATAAACAAGCAAGTATCGAGTCCGCGCGTGACCACCACTTTGCGACCGACCTCTTTGCGGAATTTGGCGGGTAGAGAAATTCTCTTTTTGCCGTCCAGTGTGTGCAGATATTCTCCGATGAGCATGATGTTCTGGTAGATTTACAGTATCCCACTTAATCCCACTACTACCTATTTTAGGGCACTTTGCCCCACCTACATACACAAGTTATCCCCATATGCACGAATGCAATATGAATTGGCGTTAGACAATAGGGTGTATGGCCATAAAGATCAAAGGTTGGTACCCGCTCAATTCCGCCGGCAGACTAGTGGCGGCCACCTATATATGCGTACCGGCCTATGTGGTGGTGGCGCAGTGGCTAGGGGTCTTCCCTCCCGCCCTCAATATCCCGCTGCTTGGCGGTATGTCGGTCATCATGATTTGTGCCGCAGTCTCGCACAAAAAAAAGGTCCAGCTCTTTCGCGCGCGGCCGCATGGCCCTGGCGGCTTTACGCTGGTGGAGTTTTTGGTCGTCATTTCTATCATCGGGATTCTGGCAACGCTCATATTCCCCGTGGTCAGCAGTGCGCGCAAGGCGGCCTACTTTTCGCGAGCAAAAGCCGAACTCCGCAGTGTCGCAATAGCGCTCGAGCGATACTCGATCGATAATGGCGGCTACCCCGCAGATGCCAACCGCAACCTGCCCAATGGACTTGAGGCGTACTTGGCTCCGGGCAACTGGCCGACGGCTCCGTGGCCCGGCAGTGTGTACGACTGGGACAACTGGGCACCAGGCGACTTGAGCTATGCGCCTAATGTGCAGACGTACCAAATTAGTGTGCGCTTCTGTACCGCACCCGGCGTCTGCAACTACCCCGCTGAGCCATGGGCAGCCGGCTTCGACTACTACAGCGCCGTCTATTACTGCGTATCGGGCTCCTGCCGCTCACACTCTAGCCAACCAACCACCCCGGCTACTGCATCAACTGCGGCAATTAGACACACTTGACAATACGTCCGTTTGGGTGTACAGTAGAGAGTGGGACGTACAAACAGAGGGATGGGACCAATCGTAACAACGAAAGGAACCCGTCATGAGTAAAGAATTGTTTTGGAACAATCTTGAACGCAGCTTTGATGATGAAGACAATGCCCAGTTCGACAACGCTCGAGCCGTGCAGAAATCCCGTCGCAAAGTGATACTCGGCAACGCGGCCATCATCGCCGGCTTGTTGCTCGCAGTCTTCGCAACTTTCTTTGTCGCCGGCTCAATCATCTTCAGATTGATGCCTGCGCCCAAGCAAGTCCCGACCGCCAGCTACTCGCAAGCGGACCGCGCCGATCTGACGTCACTCGTCAGAGCGTTCAAGTGAAGTCAAAGGGCGCTCCTCGGAGCGCCCTTTCTGCTATCCACACCTTGCGCTCTCAATCTCAGCTGATATAACAAAAGAGTAGCGTTCTTTCCACCAAAAGCGAGGAGGCGTAAATGCCAACCCTTAATAAAAATGCGACCATAATAACGGTCGCACTCGCAGTGTCAGTTCTCGCTGCTGTCTTTTTTACTACAAAGATGGCGCCGACAGCTGGTACCGCAGCATCGCAACAGGTCATCATTGACCGCTGACAACGCGCCCCGCCGGTTTATCCGGCGGGGCGTATTTACTTTATGCGGTAGCTTCTTGTAGGCGCTTAGTAACAAACTCTTTTGGAAGCACCGAGAGGAACCAGCCTGCCTTCGGCCCCATCGACTTGCCCAAAAATAGTAAGTAGATTGCAGAAAAGAGGTCAGCGGGCGCAATAGGCTCGCTTTCTTTCATCCCGTGGAGGAAGTGGTGCAGGTCCTCCCCGCTCGGCATCCCGTCTGCGTTTGATATATAGCCAAGTAGTGTTTGCATCGCCTTCTTCTGTACGTCAGAGAGTTGCTTAGCACCCTCGGGCATTTCGTCTTGCAGTTTAAATACAAATTTCTCCGGCGCATACTCGGCCAACCAGCGCTTGGCATACTCGGCGCGCTCATGCAGCTCGGTTTTGTCTGATTCAGTAAGAGGACTCCCCTTCAACCTTTCAGCTTCCGTCTCCAAGTTCATATGAGGCATCTGCACAATAAAAGCAACCTGCGAAAACCGCATCACAAACCCCACACCAAGGTTCGACCTTGGTGTGATTGGATGTATAAGCTCAAAGAGTCGTGCGTAGCCATCGTCTTTGACTGTTTGGTAGCCTAGAGCGAGCTTGTCGTACTGGTCATAGAGCACAGGGATCGTGTCCCCTTCGGGGTCAAAGTTGATTGCTTGGTTTATTTCTTTCCCCAACAATGCAAGGCGGAATATCTTTGCAGGGACAAGGGCGGCAATTTGGCTAGCGCTTGAACCGCGGCCTTTCGACGAGGACATCTTCTTGCCCCCGACTAAAAAGAATTCATACGGCACATCAAACGGCGTTTCGTAATGAAATACTTCATCCGAAATATGTTTAGCAACATCCCTGCTACCACCTTTGGTAGAGTGGTCTTTCCCAGCGCCTTCCACTTTGACGCCGTTGACCTTCCACTTGGCTGGCCACTCAACCTTCCACGGCAATTTTGCTTTGCCGCCGAATGGTGAGACACGTCCGCGGAAGTCGCAACCTTTGGTGTACGGAGCTTTGTCCACGCGGCAGTGCACTTCGACAGTCTCGCCATCAAAATTTGAGGCTTCGGTGGTGGTCACCTTACCGCACTGCGGACAAATGACATTGATAGGTAGCCATGCGTCCTCGCGTTGCGAGCCCGATACTTCTTTATAAATCCGCACAATGTCCTGCGCGTGTTCGAGCGCTTCGCGAATAACGCCGTCCATCGAGCCGTTTTCATACAGCTCGCTCCCATAATAAAACTCGGGGTGCCAACCGGCATTTTCTATCACTTGCTGAAATTCTTTTGCAAAATACTCCGCATAGCTCGCATAGCCCGCTTCGGGACTCGGAATATATTTGAGCGGCTTGCCCAAGTGCTCTTCGTACATCGCGCGATCAAGATACACAGGAATATCGTCCATCGGGTCGAAGTCGTTGTGCTCCCACTTAAAAATACTCTGCACGCCGGCGTCAGTAAGCGCTTCGTGCACCGTTGCGTGTATTGCAACTCCGCGCATGGAGCCCACATGCACTCGGCCGCTGACCGTCTTTTCATCACGAACAAGCACTGGCGCGCCAGCGCCGTACTTCTTCTTTACCTCCTCTGCAATACGGTCTGCCCAAAACATTCCTGTATCTTAGCCTTTTTTCAGCATTTCCCCGATACTTGACAAATACCTATTTTGGGTGTATAATGGCTTCAGAAAGATAGCCATCCGGTTATCTACCAGTTTTTAAAACGGAGCGAAGAATGAATACGACCTTTCTTGCGATTCTCGCAGGCGTTGCGTTTGGTGCATGGCCGATTGTCATGCATCAGAGCAATCTCGGCGGTACGGCGATGCTGGTGTTTCTCAATATCATTATCATCGGAATGACACTGCCGTTCATGCTCAGCAAGCCGCTTGAGTTTGGATCAGTCGACTGGCGCTGGGCGATCGCGGCGAGCGTCATCGCAGGGATCGGCATGCTGGCTTTCACCGACATGCTTCCCCGCACGACGCCCGCAACACTCGGCACGCTCTACATGATCGTGCTGCTGGTGCAGTTCACCTTCCCGCTCGTGTATCGGATGGTGATGGGCGGCAGAATGTCGACCACGCAGATCGCAGGCATTCTGTTGGCCAGTGCAGCAGTCGTTCTGCTCGCCTGGCCGCAGTCTGCAGCCGAAGCACAGCCCTAAGGGCTGCAAAACAAAAGCCCCCGGACTCGTTCCGGGGGCTTTCTACATTTCTAACTACTCAACTTTAAGGATTTTATATTTCTGCGTGCCGCGGGGGGTGTGGAATGAGAATTCATCTCCTTTCTTTTTGCCCAAGAGTGCTGCACCGAGTGGCGAATGGTAGGAAACCTTGCCCGCCACGATGTCTGCCTCTTCGGCACCCACTATCGTGTAGGTGTGCTTGTCGTCTCCGCCGATTTTTTGCACCTGTACCGTGGCACCCATGCCCACCGTGTCGGACTTGGAGCCGCGGACGATTTTTGCATTCTTTAAAATAGCTTCGAGCTTGGCAATGCGCTCTTCTACCGCACCCTGCATCTCGCGCGCCTCCTGATACTCGGCATTTTCTGACAAGTCGCCCAATGAGCGGGCGTACTCAAGCTGCTCAGCCACCTCGCGGCGGCGAACGGTGCGGAGTTCATCAAGTTCTTTCGTCAGCTCTTCAAACTTCTCCTGCGAAATGAGTTCTTCAGTCATATAAGAGCATCAGTGTAAACGAATAGGGCTTTTTGTCAACGCACCTACTGCAGGTACTGCGGCGCGTTTGCCTGCATAAAGTAGAAGAAGTCGCTCATAACAAGCGAGCCGCCTATTTGTGTCCCCGCAGGCATCTTTTCGAGCACCACGGCATAGGCATAGCGTGGATTTTCATACGGCCAAAAGCCTATCATCCACGCGTTCTGGCTTTCATTGCGCACACCCACCTGTGCGGTGCCCGTTTTGGCAGCCACCTGCACAAACGGCATGTTGACCGCTGTTGCGATACCCGAAGTCACGCTTTGGCGCATCCCCTCGCGCGCTACCTGCAGTGCATGAGCGTCAATCGCGATAGCACTACCCTGCGGCGTGCTCGAAGCGATAAGCGATGGAGCAAGTAGCATCCCATCATTGGCGATTGCTGCGGTCATGCGCACCGCCTGTAGCGGCGTCACCAGCGTGCCGTACTGGCCGATGGCAGTGTGATAGGTGTTGCCCAGTCTCCAGTCTGGGTCGTCAGGAAATGTTTTGGACTTCCACTCTGGTGTGGGGATAGTACCCGACACTTCAGAAAATCCGTCGAGTCCGGCATCCGCTCCAAACCCGAAGCGTTGCAAATAGTCGTCAATGCGCACAATACCTAAGCCCGCCTGACCTTCAAACCCGCCACCCACTTCATAAAAATAAATGTCGGAGGAAACCGCGATAGCTTCACGCGCATCGGTCCACCCGTTGACCCGCCAGTCTTTAAAAATAGTGGGCTTCTCCGGGTTGTACGGGTTGGGCACGACCAGTTTGCCGGTCGAAAGAATTTGTTTGTACTCGCCTATCACACCCTCAGTAATAGCGGCGGCCGCCATAAGCGGTTTGACGATAGACCCTGGCGAGTACAGCCCGTCGGTCACGCGGTTTAAAAACGGCAGCTGCCGGTCGGCGTTATATTTTTTAATCGCGGCGCTATTGCCCGCGGCCATCGCTTCGGACGAATACTCCGGATAGCTCGTCATCGCCAACAGCTCGCCCGTGCGCACATCCATGATGACACCCGCGCCGCCCACCGCGCGCGCCTCGCGCACCCGTGCCGCAAGCGAGTCGAAGAGCCCTTGTGTCACCACCGCATCCACCGAAAGATTTAGCGTCGTACCCGCCGCAGGCGGGCTTACCTTTGCTTCAGACACCACTTTGCCGCGTGCATCTGTTTCGGTGAGCGTAAGTCCGTTTTTGCCCTTTACTAATCCGTCAAAAGCTTTTTCTGCACCATCAACACCAACATACGCGTCACGATAATAAAATCCTGCAGAATCCTTGGCGGGCGCTTTTACATAGCCGAGTGTGTGCCCAAGCCCGCGATACGCGGCGTATACCCGAGTTGCAAAGTCATCTTCCACTGTTGCACGCTCGTTCCATGCCAAAGGCTTGCCCGTGCGGTCTTCTATCACGCCGCGGTCAGCAAAGATTACTCTACGTTCGAGCTGATTTTCGTGCGCCTGCTGTGCGTAGGCGGCGCCGTTTGCAATCTGCAGGTCGCCCGCGCGTACTAGCAGAAGCAGCGCCAGAACCCCCACCGCAACACCCGCGGCAACGGTCGAGCGACGCGAAAGCGGCCGCTCAATGCGCCCCTCAAACTGGTCGCGATTAAAGTCCGAGACATTGGCCGCGTCGATAAATATCTCATCGGGGGCTATCTCGGTGTGCTTTTTTCTTCCGTATACTCTCCAGCGCATGCAGTGAGTATACTAAATTTTCTCCTATATCCGCTCTTGCGGGTTTTTATCCAAAAAGTAACGACTGCCCCAATAGCGCACAATAAATCCCACTAGCGCCACAATCGTAAAGGGGAAGAAGAGGTAGCGATACATCCCCGTGGGTGCGCCCCATGCCAAATCCAACATAAGCCCCACGATGACGGCAAAAATCCATCGGCCAGAAAGTGCGGCGAGCACCACCCCCACAACCGAGAGCGGCCAAAGGGGCATAAGAAATCCTGCCGCAGCAAGTAAAAAAGTAAGTGCGTATATAAGGCGGCTACTGGAGTTCATGGCTTAGTTGCTTCCACACTTCTACAAACCGAATAGTAAAGAGGTCTACCGGCAGAGTAAAGTATAGCGTAACAAAAGACTCCCCTTCCCCGCGGTCAATATGCGACACCCGTGCCGTGATGCCACCCACAATACCCGGCAGCAGCGCCGCATCACCAACCGCCACCTCCACCCCATCTGGCACCTGCGCGCGCAGTGAGCCTCCGCCTTGGCCCTCTATTGCTAGTGGAATGATCCCGCCCTGGCCGGACAGGAGCAGGAGCGCGTCATATTTTTCTCCCGAGGAGGAGTACAAGCGCACCCGTGCGGCATGCGTATAGACTTCTGAAATGGTGCCGATGGTGGCGCCCCCTCCGGCCGACACTACATCACCCAAAGCGATACCCTCGGCACTTCCTGCGTCGATGACCAGCGTGTCGTAGGGTGTCGCTGGTGGGCGGATAAGTACCGCGCCCAAAATGCGCTCGACCTGCGGCTTGCGACCAAGGAGTGTTTTGAGTGCCAAATTTTCCTGATACAACGCCTCGCGGTCGGCGAGCGTTGCGGTCTGTGCCGCAGACACTGCCGGTTCGCCGCCAAATCGTGCGCGCATAAGCGGCGCAATCACGCTCCATAGTGCGCCACTCAGTGGTGCGCGCCACAGCGCCGCCAGCCCAATCAGCAGGAGCACCAAAAAAAATCCTGCAATCTTCATCTTGCGGTTGCGCGCGGCTGCAGCCGAAAGCCTACTGGATATCATCATCATGCTCTATAAGCATATCGCGGTATAGTTCCAAATTTTCCAACACCACACCCGTGCCGCGCGCCACCGCCGTAAGCGGATCGTCGGCCACCACCACCGGCACCTTGAGCCACTGTGAAAGCACCGTATCAAGACCCTTCAGCAACGCCCCGCCGCCAGTGAGCGTAATACCGCCGCGCATGATGTCGGAGAGAATTTCAGGCGGGGTGGTCTCCAGCACTTCGCGCACGGCCTCGATGAGTGTGTCTATAGACTGCGAAATAGCTTCGCGCACATCCGAGTCGGTGATGATAATCTCGCGCGGGAGTCCGGTAATAAGGTCGCGTCCGCGGATAGCCGCTTCATAATTCCCCGTGCCCTCCGACACCGAACCTATGGCGATCTTGACCGCC
>CALREG010000008.1 GCA_943355135.1 Candidatus Nomurabacteria bacterium
CTTGGCAATAGTAGTAGAAGAGTTTGCAAAGTAGTTTGCTGACGTGGTGGAGAATGCTAGACCAAGCGAAGAGTAGTAATCAGCGGAGGTGGTGGAGAAGAAGTTGTTTTGCGTCTTCCAGTAGTCGGTCGACGTGGTTGAGAACGCAAGTCCGAGCGAAGAGTAGTAGGAGGCAGAGGTAGTCGAGAAGAAGTAACCCTTGTCAAAAAGACCAAGGCTGGTGGTCGAGATTCTGCTGTTGAAAGAGTTCCAGTCAGTACTCGAGAGATAGCCGTTTGCAGAAGCACTGGACTGTGTGATTGAAAGTGTAGAACCCGAGAAGCTGAGCGGTGCAGAAACGCTGGTGAGTTGCGCTACACCCGAAGCATTGGTCGAGAGTAGGGTGCCGGGGAGCAAAGAGATGGTGAGGTTGCTGGTTGATGCAGTACCTGAGTAGAGCGTTCCGCTGACACTGAGTGCGGTTGATGATGCATACGCGATCTGCGAGGTGCTCGACGCCTGCAAGCCGTTTTGGAACCAGATTGGGGTTGAGGTTGCGTTGGCAAGTGCGCCAAAGTTGGTGGTCGGTGTGTAGGAGAAGGTGCCGCCGCCAGAGCCACAGCTCGTGGTCGTGACCGAGCCAGAAGAGTTGACCGTGAGGCAGGAGCCGGCCGAACCGCCGAGGGATGAAATAGTGAGGTTAGTGGTTGATGCAGTGCCCGAGTACAGCGTGCCGCTTACGCTGAGTGCGGTTGATGATGCGAAGTTGATTGTCTGGAGCGCAGTAAAGGTGTTTGCGGTGTAGGTTTTGGCAATCGTGGTTGATGCGGCAACGTACGTGTTGACCCGCGCATCGGTGTAGTAGAGATTAGAGCCTTCAGCGAGCGCTGTGGTGGTAGTGGCAAACCATGCGCTCAACGCAAACTTTGCATCAAGCGCCGACTGCAGGTCGCTCTGATTGCTCAGTGTGCCGGTGATGTTGCCCCATGCCGCGCTCGTAATACCGAGTGATGAGGTCGCGGTGAGTGTGTATCCACCCGACGCGTTGCCGAGTAGTACTTGGCCATATGCGGGCGCACTCGTGAGTCCAGTGCCACCGTACACAACGCCGATTGAGGTGGTGGCCGACACTGCGCCATTGTTGGCCTGCAGCGGACCGTTGAGCGAGGCGATGTAGAGTGTGCCGCTGATAGTCTGCGCGGTCGATGATGCATATGGAAATACTGACGCAATGGTAGAGGTCGCCGTAAAGCGCGGCGCAGTGAGATTGTTGTAGGTAGTTACCGCTCCACGGAAGAGTGAGGAGCCGACCACCTCAAAAATATTGCCGGTGGTAGAAGTTGCGGTAGCACCAATGACCAACACATGCGTCGTGTCAGCTTCAACAATAGCGAGGTTGTCCGAAGTGGTTGCAAACGCGCTGGCACCCCCACTGCCGCCACTGTTTGCTGCCCATGCTGGCAGGCCGCCAGAAACCTTGAGTATTTGGTTGGCGCTACCAATCGGGAGCTTTGCCAAAACACCCGAGCTGTTTGCATACAAAATATCGCCTGCCGTGTAAGAAGTGATGCCGGTACCGCCGTACACCGTACTGATAGAGGTAGTCGCGGGGAAGTAGTTTAGTGCCGGTATATCAGAGGCAGTAAGACCCGCAATGCCGTTGACCGTAAGGTTGGTAATGGTGACATCGTTTAATTTATTAATCGGTGCTGAAGCAGGAGCAACGTTGCCACCACCTGCGGCGATGTACTGCGGCGTCGGAGTACTGTTGTTGCTGTTTGCAAAAATGAGTGCGCGAAGCGAGTTGTCCAACTGCTGGATGCTCGCAGTGAGCATCTGCTGAGTCACCGCATCTTGTGCAACAACGCGTTCAATGATGCGCTCGCGTATCGGATATACATTTTGGATAGTCGTCGCCGCGGCTGCAGTCAGCGGTGTTTGTGGAGTAGTAGAAGCTTGAGCAATAACCGGCGCTTGAGGAATTGCTTCAGGAATAGTTTTTGCAGGCGGTGTTTGTGCAACCGTAGTACCCTTGCTGAAAAGTCCTGCAATAAATTTCTGCAGCGCCCCACCAAGGTCGGCTATCTGCAACTGTGCACCGGTGCCAAAGAAGGGCGACTCAACTTGGCCCAAAGCAGCCACTTGCGAGCGATTGGCCGCAAAGGACCCTCCGCTCAAAAGTGCACTACCGCCCGAGACCAGTGCACCGAGTGCCAGACTGGCACAAAGAGCAAGCGCGGCATGCTTAAACGAGGGTACATGTCCGAGTAACTTTTTGCCGAATACACTTGTATTTACAAGCGAGTTCGGCTGATTAAAATTCTTATTTTCTTGCTTGCGGATCTGCGAAAGTTCTTTGGCGCGCTCTGTTTTTGACTCAAGTCGTGCTACTTCAAACAGCGCGATAGATTCCGGATCAACAAACCACCCCCCATTTTCCCTTATTCCTACGAGTTTTCCTTCGCGGCAGAGTTTTCCGACATAATCGGGCGCGCAAGAAAGTTTTTTTGCAGCATCGCGGGCGGAAATAAAAGATTTTCCGTCTGCTCCAAATATTATTTTTTGAGTTTGCTTCATTGTCCGAAAAATCTTTTGTTTGAACGGTGAGTTCGGTTGTTCGTTACTAAGATAATTATATTTCTACCGAGGCTATTTGACGCATAAAAATAATTCTCAATCTGTGGATATGGTGTAATACAAAAAGAAAAATAACCTTACGCTGTATGGTCAAAAATCAATACACCAAAAAAAATATGTGCCGGTATTTTTTAAAAAATAACCGACGCAAAAAAATCAAAAAATACGGCAAGAATAGTTTTGCCGAGATGTCGTTGTAAACAAAAGAGATATCGGTATAGCCTATCCGAGATATCGCCTAACAGAGCCATAATCTCGGCTCTCTATTTCTAAACAAAAATAAAAACTCCATCCGGTAGCGGATGGAGTTTTTCTTCTTTTTGATCAAAAATTGCTTGATTTGACAGCATTCTTAAATGATGTCGAGTGTTACCAATTGATGCTGTATGACACTGCCGCGGCATTCCCCTCGATAATTGTGACATTTACAGTCGTCACACTTGACACGACTGCTGAAAAAACAAAAATTGCAATACCGAGTGTTGCGAAGCCTGCGATACGCAACGTGCGTGCGCGGCGCGACGGTCGCAGAGTGTTTGCTACTTTTATTTCCTCTACGCTCCCCTCTTCTACTTCTACAATCCGAGATTGCGTTATGTCCTTTCGTATCTCGGGCAAACTGGGCGCGTCGTCTGCGTAATAACGCAATCCTCCCTCCGTACGCTTGGGCGCTTCTTCCTTCTTTACAATGTGTAGCGGCACATGATGCGGCGCTTCTACTACTTCTTTTTTTATTGCAACGACTACAGGCTCAACTTCTTTTTCTTTTATTCTTTCAGGTTCAACAACAACTACAACCGGTTCAACTTTTTCTTCTATAACTTCTGGAATAATTTCTGCAACAACCTCCTCGACAACCACTACTGGAGCAACTACTTCAGGTGTAGGTGTAGGTTGCTGGGCAAAAGTCTGGCCTGCCGAGCCTTTTAGCTCGGACAGGAGATCCGAGGACTTTTGACTGGCAACCTGCACCGGAGCTTCAATGCCCTCCCCGCTCAAATAAATATCAAACGACTCGGCATCCACATACCACGCGCGGCCGACCTTTTGGCCGACCACTTTGCCACCGCGTATCAGCTGGCCGATATAGTCCGATGTGTAGCCATTATCACGCGCAATGCGGCGTGACGAGATAAATCGCTTCCCCGATATTTGGAGCTCGTCCATACGTGCCCCAAGTATACCCCGTTAGATATTCTCGGCAAGAAAAGATACCCACCTCGAATATGAAGTGGGGTATCTAACGGGGTAGACTACTAGCCGAGAACCTTTTGTATAGCAGCGCGGAGTGCCTGTGGATTGCCCCTACCCTTAGAGAGCTTCATCCCCTGTCCTACCAAAAACTGCAGTGCACTCTCCTTGCCCGCTTTATACTCGGCGGCTACCCCTGCATGCCCCTCAACCACTTGTTTTGCAATATCCAAAAGTGCCCCTTCATCACTCTCTTGTAAATAGTCCTTCGATAGCTCCCGAACACTCCCCTTGCCGGCAAGTACTCCCAGCAGAGTATCTTTTGCTCCGCGCGAAGAGAGCTTGCCCTCGGAGAGCATGGCTATAAGCAGTGACAATTCCTTAGGCGCAATAGCAGAAGCATTGCCCGCCAAATCGTTGGCGACATAGTTTGCAGTGGTGAGTATGCGCGAGTCACCGGCAGCGAGTCCATCAATAGCGGCATCAAACAATGTCCCCGACGCGGGTTGTGTCACAAACATATCCGCATCATCACTTTTAAGCCCGAGTGCCACATAGCGCGCACGACGCCCAGAGGGCAACTCCGGCAGTGAGATATCGGTAAGGTCAGGAATTTCTGACAGGCGCAAACTCGGCAGGTCGGGGTCGGGGAAATAGCGGTAGTCTGCGGACCCTTCTTTCTTGCGCTGACTGAAGGTCTGCTCGGCAGCCTCGTCCCAACCGCGGGTCTCTTGCAGCACTTCCCCGCCGCTCTCCAAAAGAGCTTCTTGGCGAGCTGCCTCAAAAGCGATAGCTCGTTCAACCGAGCGGAAGGAGTTGAGATTTTTGACCTCAACTTTGGTGCCTAGATTCTCGTCCTTGCTCACCGAGATGTTTGCCTCGACGCGCATCTCGCCTTTCTCCATATTTGCCTCCCCTGCTCCGAGCGTACGGAGCAAAAGCTGAAGCTCGCGAGCAAAGACGCCCGCCTGCTCGGGTGTATGTATAACTGGTTCAGTAACGAGTTCCATCAAAGGCACGCCCGCACGGTTGTAATCAACCAAACTTCTGTCGCCCTCGCCTGCCCCGTTAGAAGCTTGCTTTCTAATGGGGTGCTGCGAGCGAGCGGTGTCCTCCTCGAGATGTATGCGCGTGAGCGCCACTCCTGCAAGCGAGCCACCACTAACTAGTGGGTGCTTGTACTGACTAATTTGATAGCCCTTTGGGATGTCAGGATAAAAATAGTTCTTGCGATCAAACAGGGTCAAGTCGGCGAGCACTCCTCCGACCGCCTTCCCCACCATCAAGACTTTGCGCACCGCTTCTTTGTTTATGACCGGCAGTGTCCCCGGATGTGCCAAGCACACCGGACAAACCGCCACATTAGGTGCGTGCTCGTCCGCATTGTTGCGGCAGGCACAAAACATCTTGGTGTTTGTTTTGAGTTCGGCGTGGACTTCCAAACCGACCGTGACCTTATACATATACAGCAGAATACCCTAGGGCTATAGCGCCCGCAACGTTTTGACCAGTTGGTCAGCGAGCGCTTTGACCTGCGCATCGTCTAAAACAGAGACGGTAATAACCTCGGCACCTTTGGTCGAAAACTCCTTTACCTTCTCTTCTATATAGGCGCTGTCGCGCGTGTCCGACTTCGTCAAGACGATAATCTCGGGCTTAGTAGACAAATCGGTCCCCTCAAAGCTGTCTAGCTCCTTGCGTACCGTGCGGTAGTCCTCCATAGGAGTCTCGGATTCCAGAGATACGCAATGGAGCAAGAGTTTGGTACGGGCAATGTGCCGAAGAAATTTAGAACCCAGGCCCTTCCCCGCCGAGGCACCCTCAATCAGGCCGGGGATATCCGCAAGGATAAAACCGTAGAGTGCGCCGAGGTTTGGGTCGAGTGTCGTAAAGGCGTATGCCCCCACCTTGGCCGTGGCTCCCGTGAGCGCATTTAAGAGCGAGCTCTTGCCTGCGTTAGGCAAGCCCACGAGACCTGCGCTCGCTATAAGCCGCAGTTCTATACGCAAAGTCGCCTCTTCGCCCGGGAGCCCGGGCGTGCATTCCATGGGGCTGGTGTTGACCGACGATTTAAACACCGCATTGCCCGCGCCGCCGCGGCCACCCTTGAGCACGAGCTTTTGCTCACCCTCTTCCATCAGCTCGTGCACCTCGCCGGTTGCGGTGTTTTCTACAATTGAGCCGACTGGCAAATCAATAACCAAATCTTTGCCGCCTTTGCCGTCGCAGTTGAGACTCTGACCGTCCTCACCGTTCTCGGCTTGAAATTTCTTTTCGCCGCGATAGCGCCCAAGCAGAGACATGTCGCGCACCCCGCGGATGCTTATGTCGCCGCCGTTGCCGCCGTTGCCGCCCGCAGGGCCGGAGTACTCGCGGCCTTTTAGGTGCAGCCAGCGTACGACGCCATCGCCGCCCTTGCCGGCTCGCGCCAGTATTGTAAGTTCATCAACGAGAGACATATTAAAAAAGATTGAGGAAGTACGCCGCGCCGACCGCCAACACAACCAACCCAACAAGGAGCGCGCGGGCAATCAGACCAAACAAGCCGTAGGCAGCAGCGAGTATGAGCGCCACCGTGCGGTAGGGCGCCAACGCAGGCACGTACATCGTTACCACCAATATGACGGCCACAAGTAGGGCGGTGCGGAGAAGCGCTTTTATCATGAGGCAATGCTACTACGTTAGAGGTAGTTGAGCAACGAAGTGTACCAGGGAATAGCGTGCTCTAACCACCCAATCATAAGACCGCCATTACCCGAGAGCATGAGTGCTCCCACTATCAAAAGTATTACGCCACCGACATATTGTAGTTTTTGTGCTCCTCCTGCCCATCGCACAAACGTTGCTCCTGCGCGGTCGATAAAAAATGCGGTAAGAAGAAAAGGTATCGCCAGTCCTATTGAAAAGACCGCCAGTAGCGACGCCCCGAGTGCTGCGGTTGCGGTAGATGAGGCAAACAGGAGGATGGTCCCAAGGATGGGGCCGACGCACGGGCTCCACCCAAGCGCAAAAAGTGCCCCAATAAGAAATGAGCTGTCTATCCGCCCAACGGTCAGAAACGATGGCAGCGACGCTCGGCGCTCACCAGAGAGCAGTGGCAGGCGCACGCCCACCATCGTGAGCCCAAAGAGTATGATGACCGCGCCCGCAACACGCCCCAAGAGTACGCGATACGGTCCAACCAACACGCCGAGCGTGCCTGCAAAGGCACCGAGCAGTATAAAGACCAGCGAGAAGCCGAGCACAAACGCCACCGCGTTTGGCATCACGCGCCCCTTGCCGATAAAGGCCAAGTAGCTGGGGATAATGGGCAGCGTGCAGGGTGCCAAAAACATTAGCACACCCGCGACAAATGCCCCTGTAAACAGCGCGATATCCATAACCCTATTCTACCTCCACATCCCCTCACCGCCCAACCCTCTTTTCTACATTTTTCCCTTTCCCTCCCTCCTACACCACTATCACACGGTAGTGTAGTAGTGGTGTATGTCGATTAGTTGGACAGTTTAATTGGATAACTCAAAACGAGTCTTAAGAGGACCGTCATTCTCTATGGAGTCTACTATCAGATACAACATTTCCTTCCCGACCTTAAAATCAGCTTTGAGTAATGTTATGAGATCCTCGCAGTCATAGGGGTATACCCACACGCTGTCTTGCAACCGGACGAATCCTATCGATAGAAGGGTAAGTCGGAGTTTGTATCGCAAACTCTTGCGCCGCTCGGGGATATCAAATATAAGTACGCGCCACTTTTTATCCCATCGTTTGGGACGCTTGAGTTTAAAATCATGCAATTCTAGCCTGCGCAAAACTCGTTCTCCTTTTGGCGTAAGGCGCAGAAAACCGTCTTGAAACACCAAGAGTCCGCGAGCAACCAGGCGAGAGCGAGACTTTTTTATTATTTCCAGCTGCCGAGACGAGGGGATGAGTCCCAGTTTTCCCATTGCGCCTATAACGCCTGGGGCGACGAGAGCAACACTTATCGCTCCTACCGCCGCCACAGACCCTAGAACTAATTTTTGAATATTGGTGCGACGACTCCTTTTTCTGCTCGCCTCTTCCAACTTTCCCATACACCAATCATACACTACCGTGTAGTGGTGGTGTAGATACGACGTAACAAAAGAAAAAGCACGACCGTGTGATGGGTCGTGCCGACATGTCAAGTAGATTTTTTCTTTTGTTCTTGAATTAAAGCCCCGAGCATGATGAGAGAAATGGTGCCCGGTTTGCGAACATCTTGTTCCCAACTCCGGATCGTCTGCACAGATAGCACCAAATGATCCGCAAACTGCACTTGAGTCATGTGAAGAGACGCACGAATCTGCTTGATTTGCTTGGCAGTAAACTTAAGCGTCTTGTCGGCCTTTCCTGAGCGGAGTATTTTTGCCGCCTCCCTCAAGCTCGCGAGGATATCATTCATGTGCGCCTATCTCCTACTTGCTGAATCTGTCCAGCACTATGACAAATATTTTAGAAAAAAGCTATTTCTTTTTTGCCATCAGCTCTTGATGTTCTGGGGTATTTTTGAGTCCGCATTGTTTGTACTTCTTACCGCTGCCGCACGGGCACGGCTCGTTGCGGCCGACTTCATCGCCACCCACGGGCGGTGCAGAAAAGGTAATCATCGGCGCAGGAGCCCCCATGCCACTTACACCGTTGGGACCGAGCTTCGAAAGGAGTTCAAACACATTCCCGCGGAAGGACTCTTCAAGTTCTTTATATATATGAGTTCCCTCTTTGCGGTACTCAGTCAGCGGGTCGCGCTGGCCATAAGCGCGCAGGTTTACCGAGCCACGGAGGTACTCCATCGACTCAAGATGCTCCACCCACAGCATGTCGAGCGTCTGCAAGAGTATGCCGCGCGCTTGGTTGAGAAAGGGCTCTACCCCGAGCTCCTGCTCTTTTTTGACCAGCATGTTTTTTGCCTCCTCGCTCCCGCCGGCCATCTCAAGCAGTGCGGCAGCAACCTCTTCGTTACTTCCGGTCAGCATCGTGCGGCGTCGAGCGTATATGGCGCGGCGCTGTTTATCCATGACGTTATCAAACTCGAGCACATGCTTGCGCGCATCAAAGTTGAATCCTTCTATTTTTGTCTGCGCGCTCTCGAGCGCCCGCGACACAAGACTGTTTTGTATCGCCTCATCTTCAGGTATGCCAAAGCGGCCCATCAGCCCTTTGATAGAGTCGGGTGCAAAGACGCGCATGAGGTTGTCCTCCAGCGACACAAAAAACTGTGTCTCGCCGGGGTCGCCTTGGCGACCCGAGCGGCCGCGCAGTTGGTTGTCGATGCGGCGCGCTTCGTGGCGCTCGGTACCAATCACAAACAACCCGCCGAGCGCTTTTACGTCCTCCTGCTCCTGCGGAGTCGCCAAGGCACCACCGAGCTTGATGTCGACACCGCGGCCGGCCATGTTGGTCGCCACCGTAACCCGCCCTTTCTGGCCCGCGCCAGCCACTATCTCGCCTTCGCGCTCGTGGTTTTTGGCGTTGAGCATTTCGTGCGGAACGCCCTCGCGCTTGAGGTAGTTACTTAGAAGCTCGTTGTTTTCAATAGAGACCGTACCAATGAGCACCGGTTGCCCTTTTTGGTGCAACTCTTTGACCTCCCGCGCAAGCGCGGCAAACTTGCCCTTCTCGGTCTGGAAGATAAGGTCGTCTTTGTCTTTGCGGGTCACCAGTCTGTTGGTCGGGACCTCAATGACCTCAAGTCCGTACACTTTATAAAACTCCTCGCTAGAGGTTTTGGCCGTACCGGTCATACCCGCGAGCTTCTCATACAGGCGGAAGTAGTTTTGGTACGTAATAGAGGCGAAGGTGCGGCTCTCTTTCTGCACCGCCACACCCTCCTTAGACTCTATAGCCTGATGCAAACCCTCAGACCATCGACGTCCCGGCTGCATGCGCCCCGTAAACTCATCCACAATCACCACCTCGCCCTGGCGCACCACATACTCTTTGTCGCGGCTAAAGAGCGCCTTGGCGCGTACGGCCGTCTCTAGATGATGCACGTATTTGATGCCGCCCTCGGTGTATATATTGTCTACCCCAAGCAGCTTTTCGGCTTTAGTGATACCCGCGTCGGTCAATTGGATTGCTTTGCGCTTTTCATCCACCGTAAAGTCGTCTTCTTTATTCAGCTTTGCCGCGATAGCGGTAAAGGTGCGGTACAAATCTTCCGACTCGCCCGCGGGTGCAGAGATGATGAGTGGCGTACGCGCCTCATCAATGAGGATAGAGTCTATTTCGTCGACAATCGCAAAGTAGTGCCCGCGCTGGCGCAGCTCGCGCTCGCTGTACGCGATGTTGTCGCGCAAGTAATCAAAACCAAACTCCGAGTTGGTGCCGTAGGTGATGTCCGCCTCGTACGCCTCTTTGCGCGTGCAGGGGCGCAAAAATTCGTGGAAGACTCTAAAGCTCCCTTCCAAGTCGCGGTCTTTATCCAACTCCACATGGCCGACATCGTAGCGGTAGGAAGAGTCGTGGTTGATGACGCCGACCGAAAGTCCGAGCGCCGCGTACACCTGCCCCATCCATACGGCATCGCGGCGGGCCAAGTAGTCGTTGACTGTCACTACATGCACACCCTTGCCCCATAGTGCATTGAGATATGCCGGCAGTGTGGCGACGAGCGTCTTACCCTCGCCGGTTTTCATCTCGGCGATACCGCGGTTGTTGAGGATGAGCCCGCCCACCAGCTGTACATCAAAGTGCCGCAGCTTGACCGTGCGGCGCGCCGACTCGCGCACCGCCGCAAATGCCTCGGGCAAGAGTTCTTGGGCAGTCGCTCCGGCGGCAATCCGCTCGCGGAAGGCGGCGGTCTTGGCCGAGAGCTCTTCGTTAGAAAGGGCTTCGTAAGCGGCGGCAAAGGAATTGACCGTGGCCACCACGGCCTTGCTTTGTGCCATTATCTTTTGGGCAGGGTCTCCAAAGAGGCCTTTGAAGCTAAACACAGGAGGATAGTACCATATTTAGACAGAAAAAACCGCCGACAGAATCGGCGGCTTTTTCTTCAAGAGGATCAACTCTGCGGCGCTAGCGCGCGGCAGAGGGGCGCCTTAGCGCTTCTTCTTCTTAGCTGCTTTTCTTTTCTTGGCCATGATAGTTGCGGAGTAACCGCAAAATGGTCTGCGCATCGTTCGACCGTGATTGCTTGTTCGACCTAGGACGATCAAACATCACTTCATCGATGCTCTACATACAAGTATCGCAACAATTGGAACATATACAATGAAAAATATCTTCGTACTGTGGATAACTATTTTAATTTATAATTTTTACTTCGGGCTCCAGTGTGATTCCTAATTCTTTTTTTGCGAGCGCAGAAACTTTTTGTACCAGCTCACGCACCTCTTCGCTTGTTGAGCCATGCGCCGCAACAACTACCAGTGGCTGATTTTCAAACAGGCGCGCACCACCAACCGACATACCTTTAATATGCAAAACTTTGTCTAGTAGCCACGCGAGCGACACTTTTATTCCCCCTTCTGCGGGAAAGTGTGGCAGTTGTGGGTACCGCGCGATAAGTTCGGCAGCTTTTTCTGCAGATACCACCGGATTAAGAAAGAACGACCCCGCAGTACCCTCTTTTTGTAAATCAGGAAACTTCCCCGCGCGTATAGCGAGCACTTTATCCCTCACCTCCGTGAGGTTTAGCCTCACGGCGTCGGCGAGGTCTTTGTATGACGCGTTTGGAGTGCCGTCTTTTTGTAACTGAAACGCCGCACGGACAATCACAAAGCGCCCCGTCTCTTGTTTAAACCGACTGGTGCGATAGCCGAAGTTACATTCGCTGTTTTTTAAACGCACAAGCGTCCCACTTTGTGTATCAAACGCTTCTACCCACGCAAGCGTGTCTTTAACTTCCGCTCCATACGCGCCGATGTTTTGTACCGGAGCGGCGCCCACTGTGCCGGGGATGCCGGAGAGATTTTCTATACCCCACAGACCTTCCTCGACCGCGCGCGCGACCAGCGCGTCCCAACTCTCGCCTGCCCCAGCGACGAGTAGTTCACCCTCGCGCACAATACCGCCTATATCTATTTTTATAACCAACCCATCAAAACCGTTTGCTCCAACGAGCAGGTTAGAACCGCCGCCGAGCACGAGGGTTTTTAGATTTTTTTCTTTTGCAAAAGTGAGCGCCTGGAGCAACTCCGATACTTGCTGCGCTTCAATTAAAAAACGCGCCGCGCCGCCAAGACCAAAGGTGGTCAGAGCGGAGAGCGGCGCGTTTTCTTGTATATTCATTACTCCTCGACTATTGACCGCACTTCAGCGTGCCGTCCTGTATCTGCTTTTGGAGCTGTGCCATCTCGGCGGCCGACTGCGGCTGGAGCTGTGCGATGGTCTTCAACTCAGTAATAACCTCGGGGATATTGCAAGCTGCAAAGTATACCGACGCAAGACCAAGGTGTATCTGCGGATCTTTTGGTGCGTTGGCTACACGCAACTTCCATATCGCCACAGCACGGTCATACAGTTTGAGATTCATGTACATCTGCAGGAGCTGATTGTTGTCTACCGTCACTGAGCCGTACTTCTCTACCAAGAGCGCGTCTGCTGTGGCTGTCTGACCGGCAAAGTAGAGACCCGAGATGTAGAAGATGCGGGCCGAATCGAACTCCGGCGCGGCGTCGTAGGCCTCTTTCAGGATTTTGAGCGCGCCTTGCGCGTCGCCCGCTTGCATAAGCGTAAGTCCTATCTGGATTTGTATCTGCTGCTTTTTCGGAGAATACTCGAGCGCCTTCTGGAGGTGTGCTAAGGCAGGCTCCGTCTGGCCAAACTGGGCCAAGAAGGTCGCCGCAAAGAGCTCGAGACGCGCATCACCTGGTCGCGCCAGAAGAAGTGCCTCTATCGCAGAGCTTGAGGTGGTAAAGATGTCGAACTTTGTCTGCGGATCCAGCGTACTTTGTCCACCTATGTTTGAGGCGTACTGGAGGAGCTGCTCGGTCGCCTCCTGTTTGCCCAACCCCGTCCCCGGCCATTTGACCACCCCGAGTGCTTCGATAAATTGCGCGAGATTCTTTTTAGGGTCTTTAGCAACACCTATCACTACTCCCGCACTATTGCGGCCGGCCTCCTGTGTTTGGATAGCATCTACCAAGACGCTCGCGCGCGCGAGCCCCGGCGCATTGAGTGCCCACATACCCAAACCTCCCGCTACCAGCAGGAGTGGTGCCACAATAGCTATTGCATGGTCACCGAGCGGACGCGAGAAGGCGAGCGACGGCGTGTGCTTTTGTGAGAGTGAGTGGAGATACGCAAGGATGACGAAGAAGTAGGTGGCGCTCACAAGGTTGTCGAACACAAACAGGTTGTTGAATGCAAAACCCGCCAAGAATCCAAACAGCGCCGCCTTCTCCCCTGCAGAGAGCTGCTCGGTGCGGAAGATTATCCACGCAGCAATGAGATACAAGGCCAGATAGAGTACGAACGCAGGCGCACCACCGGCGATGAGCCAATCCAAAAACTGATTGTGCGCGCGATCGAACCACTGCTCTTGGGCATACATCCCCGGCTCGTAGTATTTGTTGAATACGAAGCTAAAGTTTTCTTGGCCCCAGCCGAATACAGGTTTGTCGGCGGCACCGTGCACCGCAATCGGCCAGATGTATTTGAAGCGAGACTGCACCGTGTTTTCGCTCAACGATATGGAGGCCAAGCGGCTCAGTACTGGCACGCCCTTAACAAATGCGGTGTCGCGTGCCGCAAAGATGCTTCCTGCCGCTACCAAAATCAACGCTACCGCGCCAAACGATATACGGCGCAGCGTCCGACTTTCCTTACCACGCGCAAAGATAGCCAAGTAGAGCGCCGAGACAATAAGACCTCCGGCAACGCCGAGGATGGCGCCGCGCGTCTGGGTAAAGAGAACTCCCGAAAGTTGGAGGATGAGCGCGATGCCGTAAAACATCTGCAAAGTCACTCTTTCGCGCGAGTTAGAGGTGCGCGCAAGCATATAGAGTGTCAGGAAGAAGTTGATGAGCAAAAACACGGCCAAGTAAGTCGCGTTGCCAAATGTGGTGTCGGCGCGCGCACCGCTCTGCGACGAAATCCCCGCATATCCAGTAACCTGCAGGAGTGCCCAAAGGCCCTGCACACCGCTCACAAAAATAGAGGTGTTCCAAAACCAGTTCCATAGTTTATCCGCCGAGAGCATTGCACCCGCTACCACAAACCACAAGAGCATGTGGAGCAGACCTACGTAGCCCTCCATTCGCTCAAAGTTGCTCCAAAAGCTCTTAACCGGATCAACCGAAAGCACCGTAGCTACCGCCATCCACCCCACAAACGCAAGTACGGTCCAAAAAAGAACCGAAAGGCGCGGACGGTATTTTGGCTCCTTAAGGGCCAGCAGTATATAGAGGAGTACGGCAACTTCTATCAAAATTCGAAACGCAAAGTTTTTGCCCGTGATGTACGGGAAGAATAGGTTCGGCCATACACCACCTACCGCGACAATAAACGGCACAAACAATGTTGCAAAAAGTGCGGTAAGCGTCCCCCAGCGCAAATAATCAGTGTATTTCATGCAAGAAACTATACCCCAGCATCGGCCTCTCTACCACCCCCATCCCCCGACTCCTTAAATAGGGCAAACTTAAAGAGAAAGAACGTCAATACCGAAAATACGAGTATGACCGAACCGATGACAACTAAGTACCAATCAACGCCGACTCGGTCGACGAAAAATTGTACGGTCTGCGCCTGCACATAGGCCAACCCGAGCGAGTAGGCGACAAAGGCCGTGAGTCGGAGCGTGTGATTGCCTTTTGTTTTAAAGGTCACCAAGGTATGGAGCGTAAAGTTGTAGAGCAAGTTGGCCGAAAGCCCGATGAGATAGGCTGAGAAATAGTTTTCTCTCCCGAACACCAGCTCGGCAAAAAATGCGGTGAGCCCGAGGTTGATTGCAACACCTGTAGTCCCCACAATAAAAAAGTGAGCAAACCGCGTATGCATCAAGTACTCGTAGAGTTTTTTTGGATGATGAAGCAAGGAGGACATCTTATTGCGAAGCTTTATCATACCAGCGGGATTTCAGTTCAAATAGTGCAACAGCTGCTGCAACAAGCAAGAAGCCCTCGACCGGCACGCGATAGCGGGCATTACTGACGGGGCCCGTGAGGAGCGCAAAATAGAAGACTAGGCCGACCAACAAAAACGTCAGCGGATATATCTTTTTGCGCAGCAGTGTGTATACCCCAAATAGATACAGCGCCACGACACAAAGCCAAAACCCGCCCCCGGCCACTAACAACCCCACAGCAAGCCCGCCTTGGCGCAAGCCCGCAACAAGCTCCCCAACCTTGCCACTGAGTACTGCACCCGTGATGTTTGGTGGCGAGCTGAGTTCAACTCCAAAAAGCCGTACCGTGTCGCGCAGCCCGTCGGTGAGAAAGAACGGTATCGTCTTGAATATATGAAAGAACGCGTAATCAGCCTCGTGCCCGCGGACCACACTCCAAAAAACCGCACTAAACTCTCCCGCGCGCGCGAGCGAAAGACGCTCCGCTGCAGGCAGTCTACTTTGGCGCCCCGCAAAGTCCTGCAGTGTCTGTAGCCCCTCTGGCGTGGGATGGTACTTCATATACTCCGGCGCGTTGTACGCCGCCAAGTTGTATGAGCCGACCGAGGAGATGCTCCATGTATTAAACAGCGCGTGATTCCGCGCCATCCACGGCGCGATTACTACAACCATCGTCGCAACGAGTATGAGCGACAGCAACACCAACTGGCGCCACGGCACACGAGCGACTAGCAAGTAGCCGACGTAGAGCAGGGGTAGAAATTCGGCTATCGGCCGCACCAACACCGCAATGCCGAGCACCAGCCCGGTAGCAGCAATCCATAGGTATGAGCGCCTCCGTGCACTCTCGGCCAACAAGACCAGCGAGCCGAGGAACAAACAAGTAAATAGTGAATCAGAAAGTAGTGTTGAGGATGCAAACAAACGGATAGGCTCTAGCGTAAAGAGTATTGCCCCCCACCATGCCGCGCGCTCATGGTATGATCGCAACAATATATAGAGCAGAACAGGCGCAACACTGACGAGTACGGCTTGTACCAGCAGGACCACTACCCAGTTATGAAAAATAGCAAACAGCGCCGCGAGAAATGCCGGATACCCTGGCGCACGGAAGCTGTCTGGAGAAAACGGCTCTATTTGTGAAAAAGAGAAGACGTGGTGGTTGTACATATTTTCTGCGAGCAGTACATAGCCCTTGGCATCACCCGTGAGCCGTACAGGGTCGAGCCCCTGCTGCTGCGCAAAGAAAATGGCCACGCCACAGGCCGCGAGGCCTACGACCAAAGAAAATCCCCAAAGCGTCACTAATTTTTTGCTCATACTTTTTTTGCGACCGCCACCACAGACACACCAAACGGCAGTGGTATCAAGCGGAGTAAAAATCGCTCTGCACCAAACAGTGCGCTCAATACTCCGTTGAGCAATGCGGGTGTCGCGGAGAAGTCGCTCCCCTCCTTGCGGATACCGAGCGCTTTGGTGGCAAGGCGTACCAGCGCAATAGCGGGGAACAAAAAGAAATTGTAGTAACTTACAAATTGCGGCTCCAGCCCCGCTTCGCGCAGACGCGCACTGAGTTCATAGCGGCGATAACGACGGTAGTGATGAGCGAGCTCGTCATGCTTGCTCCACAAAAAACTAAATGCAGGAACGGTGATGAGTACTATGCCGTTTGGTGCGAGCACACGGGCGACTTCGTGCAGCGCCGCCGTGTCGTTCTGCAAGTGTTCAAGCACATCGAGCATGGTCACGACCGCATAGTGATTAGCAGGCACTACTGAGGACGGAAACGATGACTCAATAACTCGCACGTTTGGTGCAACTTCTTTTGCAATAGTAATAGCCTCGGGCGCGCTCTCTAGGCCATCAACGGCAAACCCGAGCTTGGCAAACAAAGCCGCGTTGAGCCCCGTGCCCATGCCGACATCGAGCAGTGAACCTTTCTGTGATGCAAACCGCCCAAGCATGCTGATGATAATCTTGCGGCGGCCGCGGAACCACCAGTGAGTCCCTTCTACCTGCGCCATTTCTGCATACAGAGGTGATTCCATATTAGTTTCGGTAATAGCCTGCAACTGAGCGGCCAAGAATGCGCGCGAGTCCGAAGAGTGAGCGGAAGATCTCGCGCAGCGGCCGAATACGCGAGTCGGCATCGTCGGTCCACACAACGGGTATTTCTATAAACTTGTGTTTGCGCTTGTGTGCTACGTAGATAATTTCTGCCTCGGCGACAACGTACGGCTCGTACTGGTGCTTAAAAATGTCGTGTGCCGCCTCTCGACGAAACATCTTAAATCCGAGCGCAAAGTCGGTGATGCTCCACATCCAAAAAAGAGAACGGGTGAGATATAAAAATCCATAGCCCAAAAACACACGCAAGGGAGGCTGCCACACGACAATATGCGACTGTGGCAGCTCGCGGCTGCCAAACACCGCCGCAAGCTTCGGGTCGGCACCAAACGCCTCGACACAGCGGCCGATTGCCTCCTCGGCGACCGAGCCATCTGCATCGGTTTCTAAAATAAGCTCGCCGCGCGCGGAGAGGATGCCGTGCTTCACCGCAGGCGCGCGGCCACGGTTGATACCGTCGGCCATCACCACCAACTCTGGGTGGGCGTGCTGCAAATTTTTGAGCATCGACACCGTGCCGTCACGGCTACCATCGTCTACCACCACCACCTCAAACGGGCGCCCCAGCGTAGGCAAATAGGCAAAGAGCTTTTGGAGCGTTGGGGGCAGCCGACGCTCCTCGTTGTAGGCGGGTATAACTATAGAAAGATAGGGCACAGACATAGCGCTTTAAAGCCAGTATACTGGTTCAGTATGGCTGACGAGCTCGATATTGTCACGGCGCCAGAGAGCGAAGCAAGCGCCACTCTCTCGCTTGCGGGCGGGCGCGGGATGCAGGAGTTTATACGCTACTTTATGGCGTCTCTTATAGCTTTGATAGTCGACGTCGGGGCTCTGTATATCCTCACCAGCCAACTTGGAGTGTCGTACCTATATTCGGGAGCGATAGCATTTTTGCTCGGGCTTACGATTGTATACCTCTTGAGTATCTTTTGGGTATTCGAAAAGCGCACCTCCATGCACATGGGGGTCGAATTTTTACTCTTTGCGCTTATCGGCGTTGTTGGGCTTGGTATAAATGAAGGCGTGCTCTATGTGCTCACGGGCATCTTTGGGGCGTACTACCTGTTTTCAAAAGTGGCGAGCGTCGTGGTGGTCTTTTCGTGGAACTTTTTAGCTCGCAAGTATCTCCTGTTTTCCTCTCAATGAAAAAAGTTGCCGTTATCATCGGCGCCGGCCCTGCCGGACTTACCGCCGCTTATGAGCTCCTGGAGCGCACCGACATCACTCCACTGATTATAGAGCGCAACCCGACCTATGTCGGTGGCATCTCCCGCACCGAACAATACAAAGGCAACCGCATCGACATCGGTGGACACCGCTTCTTCTCCAAATCTGACCGTGTTATGCAGTGGTGGGCAAACATACTCCCCGTCGCCGCAGACGCGAGCGTGGGTGACATCACCTACCAAAACTCCCGCCGCGCACTGACCGAAGGCTTGCGCCATGCAACAGAGGCAGACGGCAACAATGTGATGTTGGTGCGCCCGCGCAAGACGCGCATTGTCTACGGCGGGCAATTCTTCGCCTACCCTATTGAGCTTTCGGTGGACACCCTGCGTAAGCTGGGACTTATTAAAGTGATTAAAATAGGTGTCACGTATGTATGGGCAACACTCTTCCCTATCCGGCCGGAGGTGACGCTCGAGGACTTTTTTATAAACCGCTTCGGCAAGGAGCTGTACGAAACGTTCTTTAAGTCCTATACCGAAAAGGTGTGGGGCACGGCCTGCAAGGACATGACCGCCGAGTGGGGCGCACAGCGGGTCAAAGGGCTTTCTATTACTAAAGCCATCAGCCATGCTCTGCGCAAAATATTTAAAACCGGTCCGCTCTCAGGCAAGGGTGTGGAGACCTCGCTTATCGAGCAGTTCCTCTACCCGTCGCTCGGCCCCGGCTTTATGTGGGAAACTGCCGTCACAAAAATAAAAGAAATGGGCGGCGAAATCCGTATGGGATGCGAAGTTCTGGAAGTTGTGCAGGATAACAACCGTATCAGTGCGGTACGCGTACGCAACAGCGATGGGAGCGAGGAGACTATTGCCGCAGACTACTGCTTCTCTACCACTGACATCCGCGCGCTCGGGCGGATGCTCAAGCCGGCTCCCGCTGCAAAAGCGCTAGAGGCGATGAGCGGTCTGCAGTATCGCGACTTCATCAGTGTTGGCCTCCTACTTAAGAGCAAACCACAAGAGCACGGTGCTCCATTGACCGACACGTGGGTCTATATCCACGAGCCCGGCGTACATTTGGGGCGCGTGCAGTTCTTCCACAACTGGAGCCCCTACCTCGTGGCAGACCCCGCGCACGGATGGGTGGGGCTGGAATACTTTTGTAACGAAGGCGACGAACTATGGAGTATGCAAGATGCTGATTTGATTGCACTTGCAACCGACGAGCTACAAGCAGTGGGTCTGCGGCAGGATATAGAAGTCATCGGTGGCTATGTCTTGCGCGAGCCGAAAGCGTATCCCGCCTACACCGGCACGTACGAAAACTTTGCCGACATCCGCGAGCACCTAGACGCAATAGAAAATCTCTTCCCCATCGGACGCAACGGCATGCACCGCTACAACAACCAAGACCACTCGATGCTCGCGGCGATGACGGCGGTGGATAACATTGCAGCAGGGGTGACTGACAAATCAAACCTCTGGTCCATCAACACGGAACAGGAGTACCACGAGTCTAAATAAAAAAATCGGCCACATAAAAGTGTAGCCGATTAACAAGTACGCGGAGTTCTAGGATGTGTGCCGCCTGAGCCCTCGAAGACCTTGAAGTATCGAGCGTGAATCGTTAAGCGCGTCGTGTGCACTCGGCGGAGGTTCCTCTCCAAAAGCGCGCGGGATAGTGCTTGAGAGGTACGTCGAGGTTGCAATCCCCTCCTTTTCAAACAACGACCTCACATCGCGTTTTTGCTCGTAGGAGAAAGGAAACGGGATACCGAGAAGTTTGGCATTGGCGCCCATAATCTCGAGATCCATTCCCCAGCAGTAGAGTCTGAGTCCTTGCGTCCATTGGAGAAACTTCTCCAACGCATCAGGGTATGACAGCCCCTGCGTGTCGACCGAGTGCTGGTCGATACCAGTGAGCTCCATGAAGTACTTGGAAAGGAGGGGGTTCTTCGTTGGCCGCACAAAGCACAAAAAACGATCAAGCTCGGCCAGATTATTACCATCCACCAGCACTGCACCAATCTGGACGATCTCGCGGTGCTCCCCTTCGCCACTCCAATGTCTTTCTCTCGCCCCTTCCCAGGTGGTGTACTCGGTATCGAAGCACACAAACCGTGCGGGCATGCTCAACGTTGTCATTGTTTCTTCTCTCATTGTTGTTGAGTATACCGCTCGCGCATGAGCATCTCTGCCAGCGCAAACTGTACTGGCGTATCGATATCGACCACATTACGTGCATCCACCTCAAACCCGAGTATCACACGACCGGTCATAGAGTGGCCGCGAATAGTCGTCGATCTGATGGCGGACAGATACCCACCTGCGGCATAGGCCGCAGGCAGTGATTGCCATGGAAGATTAAACGGCTCTTTGATGCCGAATACTTCCTCCGACACAAATGGCCTAAGAATATTACCTTCCTTGAGTGCGTAGGTCTTGAGCGGATGAAGCGGAGCCTTGGTTACCGCGCGCACCGAGTCAGCTTGTGGGTTTTGTACCAAAAGCTCAATACCGTGGTCTATATCGCCGACGACCCGCAAGGGGCCGGTAGCGCGCAAGTGCAGCACAATATCGGGCACGTATCCCTCTTGGTTTTTGAGCCAGGAGAGTGCGTGCTCAAATACTGGTAAATCGGGGGTGGTGTCCCCCGATATATTGGCGGGCCGTATAAACGGCACTTCAGCGCCCCATTGGCGCGCAACCGCTGCTATTTCCTCGTCATCAGTCGATACGAGGATACGATTGATCTGCTGGGACTTTTTTGCTTCTTCGATAGTCCACGCGATGAGTGGCTTTCCGCAGAACAACTTTATGTTCTTGCGAGGGATACCCTTCGAGCCTCCCCGCGCTGGGATAAGCGCGACAACTTTACTCCTATGTGGCGCGTCCATGCGCTCCTCCTATGATGATGAACTCTGCGAGAGAGCATAGCGCACTTTACGTCACTACGCCATTGAGCCTCTTTTGCATGAGCAACTCTGCCAGCGCAAACTGTACTGGCGTGTCGATATCAACTACGTTCCCCGCATCCACCTCGAACCCGAGCATTGCCTCGCCACAAATCGAATGTTTAGAAAGTATGGTTGTTGGCCGTATGACAGAGAGGTACCCGCCCGTGGCATACGCCCGCGGTAGCTCTTGCCAAGGCATATTGTAGGGTTGTTTTATCCCAAACACCGTCTCTGGGACAAACGGTGCTAGCACATTATGGTCGGCTAACGTGTAAGTCTTGAGTGGGTGAAGCGACGCCTTGGTCACCGCGCGTACCGAGTCGGCTTGAGGATTTTGCAACATAAGTTCTATGCCCCGATCGATGTCCGACGCGACCCGTAATGGGCTGTTGGGTCGTAAGTGCAAAACAATATCCGGTACATAGTCCTCGTGTTCTTTGAGCCAAAGTAGTGCATGTTCAAAGACAGGTAGATCAAGAGTCAGATCTCCAGCAATTTCCTTTGGGCGCATAAAAGGCACCTCCGCGCCGTATTGTCGGGCTATATCGGCAATCTCCTCGTCATCAGTCGAGACGATAATGCGGGTGATGTATTTAGATTTCTTAGCCTCCTCTATTGTCCAAGCCATCAAAGGTTTGCCACAAAAGAGCTTTATATTTTTACGCGGAACGCCCTTTGACCCTCCTCGCGCTGGGATAAGCGCGAGAACTTTAATTTCCTTGTCCATGTTCTTCCCAATTATACAACCAGCCCCCTTTTCCATCAGGACTCGCAAAACGGCCGCGGTAGTAATCGCGATTAAGGAGCTCAGTATGCCCCATCTCACGCACAGGCGTACCTACTGCAACCCGCCAGCCCGGATGCTCGGCATCGAGTCGGCGTATTTGTTCATTTTTAGAAAGTGCGCGGAATTCCGAAAGCTCGCGAAGCATCGCAGGAGTAATAGAGACAGGGCCATCTTTCGTCTGGTCTTCGGCGAGGATAGTAAAATGTCGTTCGATATAGTCTGCACCGAGCGCAAGCGCGACTTTGGCAGCAACGATTCCGTTGTCCTTAACTTTGGTGTGATCGGACCATCCGACCTCGGGGGTAAATTGTCTCAGCCACTCCATACGAGATAAGTGACAGTTCTCAAGCGCATTAGGGTAGCTGGTGACACAATGCAAAAAAATGAAGCGTTTACCGAGGCTCTTCATAAGCTCTGCTGTCTTTCGTATCTCATCATCATAGGTTGCACCAGTCGAGATAATAAAATTGTCGAAATACTCTGCCAACTCGCGCAGCATCGGATAGCTCGCGCAATCATAACTTGCGACCTTAATCCATTTACCGGGGACCTTCGGCCCCGCAACCTCTTTAATACGATGGCGCGAGAAAATGGTCGTCATAGGAGTAACGCCAAACTCATGGCATGTATCGATAAAGAATTGATGGTCATCGAGTGTGAGGTCGAGCTTAGAGAGTCGCTCTACCTCAGGTGCATGGGGGCGCTTTATAGCGGTGCGAATACCCGAGGAGTGTACCTCTCCTTCTTCAAACCTCTCCCGTTTTGGAACGTCCGCCGACCATATAGACTGCATTTTGACGATGTCGGCCCCATTTTGGGCAGCAGCCTTGACCATCTCGCGGACAGTGTCACGCGAACCGTTATGATTTTGACATATTTCGACGATTATCTTTGCCATATATGCATGCGTAATTAACAATTGACTCCTCCTAAATATTTTTCAACCATACGTTTGGCACATTCGTCGTTACCATTCAGTGTGCCCCAGCGTGTCTGTATTTCGGTGCAAAGCCTTTTTTGCGCGGCACGCACCGCCTCGGTTTGTGCAAGAATATCGGCAAGCGGCTGCCCGCGGTACACGATGCCAATACCGAGCTCCTCGATTGCTTTATTGTTAAAGTAAATCTCAGGGTCGTCTGTTGGGTCATACTCTGGCACAACAATGGGTGTGCCGGAAAACATCGACAACCAGACCGAGCCCCAGCCGCTGCGTGCAAACTGCAACTTGACCGCTGAGTTAGGTATGACATGCGGCAGAGCCTTCTGCGCACCCTCAACCGCCTTGACCTCGTTAGAGTAGAGTTTGAGGCCAAGTTCTTTGGCCTGCCGGTACAGTCGCTCAAGCCCCTCGATGCCAGTAATGGTCACGTAGACGCCATCGTCCATCGGCTCGGTGTGCACCTTGGGCAGATTAGTAATAGGTGGCACCAGCACAGCGCTATACCTACTCTTATAACCCGGCATCCAGGAAAAGGTTCCTGGATATGCTACGACACTAAAGTCTTGCCCACCCTCTATTTTGTCGGCCAACGTGATACCCTTCCGCAAAAGTTCAGGATCAATGTCCACTTCTTCGCGTCCAGCGGCGAGTGCCCCCTCCAATATCTCAGCAATATAGCCAAAAGTGGTCGAGTAACTGGGCGCCACACCGTAAGTGACGCGTGGGCTACGGTTGATCTCGAGCACAATGTCTCTGTCTTTAAGATACTCATGAGCTTTACGCGACACCTCCTCAGCATTCTCTATCCAGTGTTTAAGTGCCTCCTCATATTTTTTTTCGCCCGTGTAAAATATTGATTTTAAGAGCGCACCGAGCGTCTCATCGAGCTCTAGATCGGGGTGCTCGCCAAACTCCTCGCGCATCACCTGCCGTTGTCGCTCGCCATAGACCAGCGGTACAAGGATCTTCATGCGTGGTTTACCGCGACGCTCGAGTTCGTCGTTAAATGCCAGGGCCAGCTCGGTAGTGCGCAGGTAGGGGCCCGTCCCATACGCAAAGTTGGTGACAATATATTGCATTAGAGACGTTTATGGGAGACGTGGGGCACTTTTGCAACTTCTTGAGGGCTATGGAGCGCCCAAGTGTCGTAAAAGAGCGCACCCTTCTTTGCGGTGCGCAACAGACGCACAATATCAAGTTTGCCGTGCGTGTCGTGGTTATTCATAATAATAATTGCATCCGCTCCACTAAAACCCTTTTCAATACTAGAGGGTTTTACTTTGTATTGTTTAAGCTCTTTACCAGACACAACAGCGTCAAAGCTGTGTATGTTTTTAAAGCCCGCCGCCTGCAGCCGTTTAAGCAGGACAAGTGTCGTCGACCCACGCAAGTCGGATGTTGCTGGTCTGCCCTTAAAGGCAAACCCCAGTATAAATATCTTCGCGTCTTTGCCGCGGAAATCTAGATGCTCAATAATATGTCTACCGACCTCATCGAGAATACGCACATTAACCTGGCGCGCATGATGAAACAGCGCGGGCTC
>CALREG010000009.1 GCA_943355135.1 Candidatus Nomurabacteria bacterium
CTGCGAGCGCCGTTGCAGAAGTGTTTACCCAGTCGGCGCTGATGTCGCGCGCATGGTTTGACCCAGCACACCGAGCAACCGATAACGTATTTAAGACCATGATAGAATCGGTAGTAAGCGGGGGGAGTAGCCCAGCCGAAGCGGTGGGCGATGCCATGCAGGAGTTTACTCGCCTGATACCGCTGACTAACTAGATGAAACAATTTTCAATCAAGACATACGCGCCACTAGCTTTTACGGCGATGATTTTGCTTATGCCTTTGGTGGGTCTTGCTGCACAAAATACTACTCCTTTCGGATATGATGCTCCTCAAAATACGACTCCGGTCGGCAACAGCGGCAAACTCACCAACCCTCTCTCGGTCAACAATTTTTGTGACCTTATAAAAGTGGTGCTCGAGGCGATACTCGTCATCGGCATGCCTATCGCAGTACTCTTTTTGGTCTATGTCGGGTTTAAGTTCATCGTCGCTCAAGGTAATCCCGAAAAGATAAAAGAAGCGCAACAAAACTTACTCAACACGGTCATCGGCATAGCGATA
Organism: Candidatus Nomurabacteria bacterium; assembly: GCA_943355135.1. GTDB lineage: Bacteria > Patescibacteriota > Minisyncoccia > Phycocordibacterales > SBAW01 > GWA1-54-10. Next base: position 543 of record CALREG010000009.1, read on the forward strand.
TTCCTCGGCGCGTGGACCATCGCAAAAGTTATACAGGCCACTCTAGTGGGCCTCGGCGCCAGCGGGGTCAAAGAATGCGGCGTATAAGCAACCAGTATGCCATTTAGTACCTCTCAAGGACTCTGGGGACCCGTCAACTTTTTGGTGGGGCTGTTTAATGACATTATCCCCGTGTTTGTAGCAGCGGCAACGGTGCTGTTTATGATTGGGGTGGTCAAATACATCTATAACGAAGGCAAGCAGGGAGATCGCAGCATTATGCTCTGGAGCGTTGTAGTGCTTTTTGTGATGCTGTCTATGTGGGGGACGCTCCGGATGCTTTGTAGCACCTTTACGGGCTCGGCTTCATGCGGCAATAGCGCGGTATCAGGCACCTAGAGGGCAAAAGTCTATCCACAGTGGGTCAGTGATGGGGCAAAAGCCTCTGGTAGACTTACGGAGTAGCATTTTAATAACCTTCAATGACAAGTCTTAAAACACTCATCGCTAGCGCGGGCGAACTGCTCAACATGCTCATACCGGTGCTTATTGCACTGGCCCTCGTGGTCTTCTTTTGGGGCTTGGTCAAATACATCCAGTCGGGCAAGGCAAAGGGCGGCAAAGACATCATGATTGCAGGCCTCGTCGGCCTCTTTATCATGGTATCGGTCTGGGGCATCATCCGCATCGCTCAAAACACAATCCTCGGCAGTGACCCTGCTACTAAAGACGGTGTTCTCCGAGGCAACCAAATTCCGCAGGTTCAGCAGCGCGCTCCGGGTGCAGGGGGCGTAAACCCCTACGGATATACCTCGGGGACAGGTTCAGCACTTCCTGGGGACCCGCTGTATGGTCTACCTCAACCGTAAAAGTAATTATTTTTTTAACTTAACTATATGACAAGTCTTAAAACACTCATCGCTAGCGCGGGCGAACTGCTCAACATGCTCATACCGGTGCTAATTGCACTGGCACTCGTCGTCTTCTTTTGGGGCTTGGTCAAATACATCCGCTCGGGCAAAGCGGCAGGAGGCAAAGACATCATGATCGCAGGCCTCGTCGGCCTCTTTATCATGGTATCGGTCTGGGGCATCATCCGCATCGCTCAAACTACCCTCCTCGGCAATGATCCTGCTAATAAAGACAACGTCCTCCGAGTTGACAGAATCCCGCAGGTTCAGCAGAGTAGGGGGAGCTTCTAATCATCCATGAACGCTATCCAAGACCTGGCGGGCAGGTTGGGGCAATATGTCATCAACCCCATACTCTTGCTCCTCTTTGGAGCGGGTATGTTGTTGTTTGTGTGGGGCTTGGTGGAGTATCTCTACGCGCTCAATGTCAAAGGCGAGCAGGAAGCTACCGGAAAGTCACACATGTTTTGGGGCATGATAGGCATGTTTGTGATGGCGGCGGCGCTCACCATCATCAAACTCATCAACAGCACCGTAGGCGGCAGGCTCCCTCCGGGGTACTAGTAACAAGAATTTTTGCAAAGAAAAAGGCCGCGCTTGGTAGCGCGGCCTTGATGTTTTTTGCTCATAGATTCAGCGGAGTTTGACGTCCACCAAAGCTGTTTGCCCTTCGGACTTCCATCGGACAATACGGAAGTTCGATATCCCCATCGGTTGTTCTTTGGTGATCGCCCGAGGAAATGCTTCACCTTTTTCGTTGAAGACGATGACTCCGCCTTCCACGATATTCCAATCGGCAACACAGCCGACTGAGCCAGTGACCAACGTTGGAACCTGTGTAAGGGTCCGTGATCGGTACACGTTGTCGCAGCGATTTTCTGGTTCAACACTGGCCGTTTGGACCGGCGGCCGGTTGAAGTCGCCGCGGTTCGGAGGCGGTATGGACGCCGTGGCGGAGGGTGCGTTGACCCACGACACGAACTTCCACACCACCATCGTTAGGACCAGCCCCCCGAACACCCAGTAGCCCAATGGACTCAATGTACGAGTCTTCAATGTTTGGTTCCTCCGTTGTGCTGAGTGAGCATCGACGCAGCATCGGCAAGCAGGTTGCCGCTAGAGCGCACGATGTTTTCGTTTGCGCGGCGTCGGTTCACTCGAACCCATTCCGCGGCCATCTGATAGCTGACATAGCCAACATCACCGGGCTTTAGGATGGTGCCGTCAGGAAGTTTGTTGGCGTCGTCCATGTAGGCCCTGATCAGTCCGCGCTCGGTATCGAAGTCCATCTGCTCGCCGCTTCGCTGCTGCTTTTCGCGTGCGTTCAGCTCAGCGTCCTCGGCAAGCTTGCCTTCGGGCTGAACTTCAACGACGTTGATGCGCCGAATCCGGATGCCCAAACCGCGGACATCCGCTGGACCATCCTTGAGGATCGAATCGAGAAAGTGCTCGATCTCTTCCTTCGGGAGGTCCTCGATCTTAGTATTAGGATCGATGAGTCCTTCGATCTGGTACTTCGGCGTGTTCGGGTCTTGCGGGTTGCGTAGCGCATTGCCTTTCTTATCCCGCTTAACCTTCTCAGTCGGCTGGAGGCCGGTGACGCGCACGATGACGAGTGCCGAGAGCAGCTCTTTGGCCAAGGCAACTTCCTCCCATGTCCGTTCAGCGGCGATTTCACGAATGACTTCGCCGGTGATGTCGGAGAGGATGTTGGTAACCTTGGGTTCCAGACATGCATCAATGTATTGATTGAGACGAGCCACATGCCTATCATCCGGCTCCCAAGTGATTCCGACCTTGACCGCGACAGATCCCCCGCTCCGACGCTTGCTCGGCACAACCTTCTTGCGGCTACGCTTAGGTGGCGTAGGTGCGGGCGGTGCTGCCGGATCTACTGGAGCCGGTGGGTCTGCCACAGGAGCCGGCTCAGAACAGCGGACACCTTTGTAGGTGATGTCCTTGTTCTTGAGCGACCGGTCCACCTCGACGAAGCCCTCGAACGGAGCCGCGACAAAGGTGAGCCGTTCTTTGACGATCTTGTTCTGACGTTTGCCCCACACCGTTGGTATACCCACCGTCGGTGGGTTTGCCGGAATGGTGTATTCGGAGTACATCGCCAAAGCGAGTGCGATCGCGAGGATAATCAGCGCGATTATCCAGCTGTCAGAAAACAGTAGCAAAAAAAGTGCGATGCCACACAGTGTGGCCAGCACTTTCTCGGTGATGGTAGTCGAAGTGATCGACATGAGACACTCTCCTCATTGTGTTCGAAGACCTCTAGAAACGGGTTTGTAAGCCCATCTCGGTCTGATGTTATCGTATCATATTTTAGTACTGTTGTCAAGTAAAAAAGCCCTTACTTTAAGGGCTTTTTTACTGCTTGCGCGTCTGTGCTGGGGAGAGGACTTGGTCACAGGTCCACGCCTGCTGGCGCGGCCTGCGACCCCGCCTCGCGCCGTCGCGCTCCGGCCTTCAAATCCTTAGGGCTACAAACGAAAAAACCAGCCCCCGGCTGGTCTTTTCATTTGTGCTGGGGAGAGGACTTGAACCTCCATCCCTTGCGGGACCTGCTCCTAAGGCAGGCGCGTATACCAATTCCGCCACCCCAGCGTATAGAGAATTCTATGATGAAGTGTGATTTAATGCTATTATCGTTTGCGTCTTGCGCCCATAGCTCAGTTGGTAGAGCAACTCCCTCTTAAGGAGATGGTCCTTGGTTCGAATCCAAGTGGGCGCACAAAACACCAAAAATCTGTCTTGCGGCAGATTTTGCGGTTTTGTGCGAGCCGGAGCGTTGCACAGCACTTGCTGGGCCGCGAGGCAGGGTCGTGCGGCAAAATTGCGACGGCAATTTTGAACGCCTGACCACTAAAATAATTTTCCTGCTCTAAATTTCCAAAGAGCAGGAGCACACGCAACATAGGTGTACCCAAACTGCGCTTTGAAGGCCGAAAATCCTTTCCAATCCTTTGGCTCACCGGGTTGCCAGAAGTGCGTCGCTACCGCGAGCGGACACTCTTGCCGCAGAGCCTCGGCCATCCAATGTTCCATCAGAGCAACCGATGCGTGCCCCCCAAGCGCCTCGGGCAACACAAAAGGGAACTCGCGCACGCTGCTTTTGTAACGGCGGGAAAAGTAGTTTACGTTTCCGGCGATTATCTTGCCGGTGGCAAGGTCGCGCACTCCCCACATGGTCGAGTTTTCGCGACAGATGGGGATTTGTTGCTTGCGCTCCAATATCTCCAAAAATACCGAGTCGGTCTTTTTGGCCACGGTGCTTTGTTTGTACGCTTCTACAAATTCCTCGTACCCAATAGACTCTATGGCGCATTTGGTGCCGAGATATTTTTTTTGCCACTCGCGCAAGTCGCGTCGGGCGCTTTTGCTCCAACCGGCGACAAAGTCAATATTTTTATCTAAGCGATAATAGCCATCGATGCGGTGAGGACGCTTTGAAAGGGTTACCCAGCCTTTTTCAGGACCCGTGTTGCGCACGCGTTTCCAAACAACCGCGCGGCTGTATGTCAGAGCGCCGCTGTCAGCGGCTTGCAGGTCGGGCTTTTCGTCGCCTACATACTCTTCAAAAAAAATAGGCCAGATGCCCCAGCGGGTGCCTTTGCGGTCGGTGCCGACCTCTTCGCGGCTGCAGGGAGTCCTCGAGGTAGCGATGTGCCCGAATTCCGGCCACATTTCTGGCGGGGCAAAATCAGGCGGGGGAGTAGTAATATCTCCGTAAGGAAAGTTCATGTGGTGCCGGGGGTGGGAGTCGAACCCACATGACCTTGCGGTCTGGGGATTTTAAGTCCCCGCTGTATACCATTCCATCACCCCGGCAGTGTAAACGGGAGGCCACGGAGGGATTCGCACCCTCGCATAACGGTTTTGCAGACCGTCGCGTTGCTTCTTCGCCACGTGGCCGTGGATACCCTTGCGGGCTCATATTACTTTAGCGCACTGTAGTCTACTGCGAAAGCTCGTCCATGCGGCGGCGATTCTTGTCGCCCATGTCGATTACAAACTCAAATTGTGGGATACGCATGCCTTTGGTGCGCGCACTTAAAAATTTGCCCAACTCGCCACGGTTGCGGTTGGCGAACTTGAGCGCCGCTTGCTCGCCGAGCTCGGGGAAGACGGTGATGTATATGACCGCCCGCTTGCCGTCCTCACTCATCTCGGTGCGGGTCACGGTAATAAGGCTGTTGCGGTTGGCCTCGCGCGCCAAAAATTCTGCGGCGGCGGTGCGGAGTGCTTCTGCCTGGCGTTCATTCATCCCGTTAGAGATACCACTTGCTCTGTAAGTTTGCAAATATGAAAAACTAATTCTCTAACGGGATTCATCATATTATTTTAGTTCTACCGAAAAGGCTTCCAGTTTGTCTCCAGCAGCGGGTAGTGACTGTGTTTTGAGCATCGTACCGAACTCGAGCCCTGCCTCCACCTCCTTTACATCCTTTTTGCCGGTTTGGAGGCTGCTGATGGTGCCGCGGCCGATCTCCAAATCGCGACGCATAATCTTGACCTCTTGATGGAGCTTGAGCGAGCCGTCCTCGACGCGACCGCCGATGACGACGCGGCCCTGCTGTCCGCTAAAGAATTTGAGCACCTTGGCCGAGCCGACAATGACCTCGGTCTGCAAACGAGGGCGGCGCTTCGCCAACTCTTCGGCCAAAAATTCGGCGAGCTTATAAATTATTTCAAACGTCGCAATCTGTACGCCCAAACGCTCGGCCACCTCGCGTGCCTCCTTTTCTACCTTTACATTAAAACCGAGGATAATACCCGGTGTTTTGCCACCGCCGACCAGCTTGACGTCGTTTTCAGAAATCGTACCGACCGAGCGCAACACAATGCGCACCTCCAGCCGATTGTCGGCCGGAATTTTGTTGAGCTCGTGCGCCACCGCCTCGCCGGTACCGGCAAAGTCGGTCTTGATGATGATGGGAAGCACTACTTTTATCATTTCTTCAACCGACTCGGTAGGAGCCGCGTCCACACCCTGGAGCGAGGGTTTGACTGGGCCTGGTACCCCGGAGCGCCCGAGTGCAGGGGTGTGGGTGCGGCTCATCTCTTCTGCCTCTTTTTTAGAATCAACCGTTACAAAACGCGTGCCAACACTGGGTAGGGAAGAGAATCCAATGATGCGCACGGGGCTGCCCGCGTGTGCCTCTTTAATCGGCTTGCCGACAAAGTTCTCCATAATGCGCACGGGGGCAAAGCCTGCCCCTGCAACGACAAACTGTCCGCTCTTGATATGGCCGTCGCGGACAATGAGCGTTGCTGTGGCACCACGCTTAGAGTCTACATGTGCCTCTATCACCAGCCCTTCGCCAGCCTTGTTAGGCTCGGACGCAAGGCCTTTAAGTTCTGCAGCAAGCAGTATCAAATCGAGGAGTTCGGGGATGCCCTCGCCGCTCTTACTGGATATCCCGACCCACGGTACATCGCCACCAAGCCCTTCCAAAAATATGCCGTGCTCAAGGAGCGACATTTTTGCCTTTTCGATATTGCTCGCAGGCTTATCGATTTTGGTGAGCGCCACAATGTAGGGGAGTCCAACCTCGGTAATAAGTTTGAGTGCCTCTACGGTCTGCGGTTTGGCGCCCTCTTCGCTCGAGACAATCAGTATTGCAACATCAGCAGCTTCTAGCCCGCGTGCGCGCATCGCAGAAAACGCCTCGTGGCCGGGCGTGTCGAGGAAGGTTATTTTGTGCTCACCGGTCGAATTTTTGTGCACGGCCTCATACGCAGATAGGTGCTGCGTAATGCCGCCCGCCTCGCCTTCAACCACGTTTGTTTTGCGAATGTAGTCGAGCAGGGTCGATTTGCCGTGGTCGATGTGTCCCACGATTGCGACTATAGGCGGCCGTTCGGCCGTTGTGGCGATATTGTTAGTCATAGAATTACTTTTTGTTCTGCGCGACAGAGGCCTTGGCCTTCGCGATGGCTTCCTGCTCCTCCCCGCTCAGTTCAAATGAAGAAGCGCCGTTTTCTACCGGCTTGGCATAGACGCCAACTCGGTCGCGCGCGTAGAGAGTCGACAATACCACGCCGTTGCCCCGCTCGTCTAGGAAGGCACAGGAGAAGCTCTGGTTGCCACCTTGGCCGCTGACAAACGGATTAAAGCGCACCATACCGACTCCTTGTATGCTGCCGCGCAGGCGCGCTTCGGCGTGTTTGAGATATTTTTCCAACTCGGTGCGGAACTGCTTGGTGTCTTTGCTGTCGCGCAAGAGGATAGCGATAGACTCCTCGATGGATCCATTTTTGCCGAGTGCGAGGCGCTTGAGGCGCATAGTGAGGGTTATCGCGTAGCCAACAGAAATAAGCGAGAGGGCAAGCGCCCCGAGCGCGATGTAGGGGATGAAGGGTTCCAGTTGAGCGATGGCTGCAGGCATAAAAAACAGTATACCCCATGAGATGTTTTGAATTATCTCACGGGGTATACTCTACTGTATGTTTGGGAAAAAACGAGTGTACGCCGATGCTGCAGCTGCAACACCGCTTTCTAAACGCTCAACTGATGAGTTGGTGCGGCTCCTTAGTAATTATGGCAACGCCGGTGCGCTCCACTATGAAGGAGTGGAAGCAAAAAAAGAGTTGGAGATAGCGCGCAAATCAATAGCCGAATCTATAGGTGCGCATAGCGACGAGATTATTTTTGTAGCGAGTGGCACCGAGGGCAACAACCTTGCTATCCAAGGTACCGTGCGGCACTTACTGCACGAGCACGGCGAGCTTAATGCTATTACGTGCGCGGTTGAGCACCAGTCGATCCTCGAGCCGCTCCGAGCGCTCGAGCGCGAAGGTTTGTATACGACTGAATTGCCAGTTGATACCGAGGGTGTGGTGTCGCCGAAGGCGCTCGCCGAGGCGGTCAACGAGGAAACGGTTTTTGTAACCATCCAGCTGGTCAACAGCGAGGTGGGCACGATTGAGCCGGTGCGCGAGATTGAAAAAGAGCTTCGCCGCATCCGTGCTGCGCGCAAAGAGGGAGGCAACCCGCTGCCGCTCTACTTCCACACCGATGCGGCACAAGCGCCCCTGTGGGTAAATGTAAACGTCGAAAAGCTCGGTGTCGACTTGATGACCCTCGATGCACAGAAGGTGCTTGGCCCCAAAGGCATCGGCGCACTATATATACGCCGCGACACGCCGATTGAACCTATTTTATGGGGTGGCAAGCAAGAGCAGGGCTTGCGCGGCGGGACAGAAAATGTGCCGCAGGCAGGAGCTTTTGCGGTGGCGCTCGCTGATGCAAAGACTGGTGTGGATGAGCGCGCGGCAAAGACTGCTGAGATACGTGATTACTGTTGGATAGAAATTAAACGCCTGATTCCTGACGCGGTACTCAATGGTCCGGAGCTTGCGAGCGGTAATCGTGTTGCAAATAGTCTCAACGTTTCTGTTCCAAAGCTGGAAGCCGAGATGGCCGTCATTTCACTCGACGCTCTTGGGGTGTCTACCTCGACCCGCAGTGCCTGCAACATCGGCTCTAATGAGCCGAGCCACGTGATAAAAGCGCTCGGCGTCCCCAAAGAAATGGCGGGCACCGCCATCCGCCTGACCCTGCTCCCCGACGCGTCTATGTCCGATGCCAAGCGTATCGCCGAGGCGCTCAAAGAAACTGCCGACCGCTACCGCAAAACCTAAATTTTTGTTATATTGTGAGAACGATGGACATCGAGCATCTCACTAAACACCAGATCATACTGCTAACACTTTTAGTGAGCTTTGTGACGTCTATTGCGACCGGCATCGTGACCGTCTCTTTGATGGATCAGGCGCCACCGTCGGTGACCCGCACTATCAACCAGATAGTCGAACGTACGGTAGAAAAAGTGGTTCCTCAAATAATCATGCAGCCCGCATCGCAAGGTGCCGCGGTCGTAACCAAAGAGACCACGGTGGTAGTTAAAGATGATGACCTGGTAGCGCAATCGATAGGCAAGGTCCAAAAGGGGATAGTCCGTCTGGTGAGTCTCAATGACCGCGACACATTGCTTGCCCGCGGAGTAGTGTTGGATGCCAAAGGCGTAGTCATCTCCGATCGCGGCTCGCTCGAGCCTATGGGCACGGTCAACTTTGAGGCGATACTCCCCGACGGCAGTCGCGTCGCGGCAGTGATGCGCATTCCGGTCGGCACAACGACCATTGCCATCCTCGACTTGCAAATGGCGAGCTCTTCAGGAAAGATTGCGGCAGTGCCTGTAGCCGACGCTAGTAAGCTCCACCTAGGTCAGAGCGTCATCCGTATCGGAGGTGCAGGTTCAGACACCGTCGGGACTGGCGTGATAGCCAAACTCCCCGACACCCACTCCACACTCATACAAGCTAGCGTAGTCTCAACTACCCCCGGCTCGATCCTCATTACTTCGTTCGGAGAGTTAATAGGTATCATCACTTCCGACTCCGCAGTCGTCGGCGCAGACTTCTACACCACCCTCAGCCCGTAACCACAAAAAATTATGCCTCCATTCAACCACTTCACTACAAAAGCAAAAGAAGCAGTCCGGCGCGCTCACGAGCTCGCCGTTGAGCGGGGTCAAAATCAGGTAAGCCCGCTCCACCTGCTCGGCGCACTCCTCTTGCAAGAGGAGAGCCTTGTTGCGTCTGCCCTTGAGCGTTTGGAGGTTGACCTCACCCTGCTTACCGACACGGCGTTGGAGAGTTTGGAGAGTGCACAAGGCGGCTCGGTCTTAAGCCCAAGCTACCAGCTGTATTTGACCCCCGAACTGGTGCAGGCGCTTGAGCGCTCGGCAAAAGTTGCGACCGAAATGCACGATGAGTTTGTTTCGACCGAACATCTTTTTATAGCCATCATCGATATCCCCGGCGCCGCTCGCGACTTGCTTGCACGCTTCCGCATTAGTCGCGAGGCCGTGATGCGCGCTCTGCAAGAAATCCGCACGCAGAAGTCGGCTCCTGCCGCCGAGCCTAAAAAGTTTCGCGCGCTGCTCAAATACACGCGCTCGCTCACCAAAGCCGCGCTTGAAAACAAACTCGACCCAGTCATCGGTCGTGACGAAGAGATCCAGCGCGTCATCCAAATACTCTCGCGTCGCACCAAAAACAATCCGATATTGATCGGCGAGGCCGGCGTGGGCAAGACGGCGATTGCCGAAGGGTTGGCACAGCGCATTGCGACCGGCGATTGCCCCGAGTCTTTGCGCGACAAAGATTTGGTGTCGCTCGACCTCGGAAGCCTTATTGCGGGCACCAAGTACCGTGGCGAATTTGAGGAGCGCCTTAAAGCGATTATGAAAGAGATTGAGCGCTCGGAGGGCAAGGTTATTCTTTTTATAGACGAAATCCACACCATGATAGGTGCGGGCGCCGCCGAGGGTGCCATGGATGCCAGCAACATGCTCAAGCCTGCGTTGGCGCGTGGCGATCTGCATGTCATCGGTGCCACGACCCTGCGCGAGTATCAAAAGCACATCGAACGCGACCCAGCATTTCAGCGACGCTTCCAGCCGGTGTATGTGATGGAGCCTGCTATTGATGACGCCATCGCAATTTTGCGTGGACTCAAAGAGAAGTACGAGCTCTTCCACGGCGTGCACATTACCGACGACTCGCTCGTGGCAGCAGTAGAACTTTCCTCGCGCTACATTCCAGATCGCTTCCTCCCTGACAAAGCAATCGACCTTATCGACGAGGCGGCTTCGTCATTGCGTATTTCTTTGGAGAACAAGCCCCCGGTGCTCGAAGATGCGCACCGCAAAATTATGCGCCTTGAGGTAGAAAAGGAGGCCTTGCGCAAAGAGGCCGAGGCCGACACCAACGAAGGTAGCAAAAAGTCGCCGAAAGCACGCGTCAAAGTGATAGAAAAAGATATCGCCGACCTGCGTGAGCAGACCGGCGAGATAGAAAGTCGCTGGAAGAACGAAAAGCAGGTACTTTCCGACATTAAGGCGATTAAAAAAGAGCTCGAGAGTTTGCGTATCGAGGCCGATGCCGCCGAATCGGCGGTGGACCTCTCGCGCGCGGCCGAAATCCGCTACGGCGAAATTCCCAGCCTTGAGCGCGAGTTGGAGCAGAAGCAAAAGCGCCTCAAAAAACTACAATCAACACGCCGCATACTCAAAGAAGAAATAACCGAAAGCGATATCGCCGCCATTGTCGCCAAGTGGACCGGTATTCCGGTGTCGCGCATGCTCGAGGAGGAGGCCGAGCGACTCAATCGTATCGAGGCCGACTTACAAGCACGGGTGGTGGGTCAGACTGAGGCTGTGCAAAAAGTCGCCGACGCGGTCAAACGCTCGCGCGCCGGCATCGCCGACCCAAATCGCCCGATTGCATCCTTTATGTTCCTCGGGCCCACCGGCGTGGGCAAGACTGAGCTGACCAAAGCATTGGCCGAGTTTATGTTCGACGACGAAAAGGCGCTCATCCGTGTCGACATGTCCGAGTATATGGAGAAGCACTCGGTGTCTAAAATCATTGGCGCACCCCCAGGCTATGTTGGGCACGAAGAGGGTGGGGCATTGACCGAACTGGTGCGCCATCGCCCATACGCCGTGCTCCTCTTCGACGAAATAGAAAAAGCGCACCCGGAGGTCTTCAATATCCTCCTGCAGGTGCTTGATGCCGGCTCACTGACGGATGCTAAAGGGCGCAAGGTCAACTTCCGCAACACCATCATCATCATGACCAGCAACATTGGTGCGCAATACATCGACAAGATGGAGCAGCTTGGATTTGCCACGCGCGGTAGCAGCGATGCTCAGAACTATGTGATGGCGAAGGAAAAGGTGGAGCAGTCGCTCAAAGACTACTTCCGCCCTGAGTTCCTCAACCGCATCGACGAAACTATCATCTTCAACATCCTCTCGCCAGAGGCGGTCAAAGATATTGTCGGCATACAGGTCAAGGAGGTGGTGGAACGCCTCAATCAAAAAGATATTACGCTCACGATTCTGCCATCGGTGTACGAATACTTGTCTAAAGAGGGCTACAACCCGCACTATGGCGCGCGCCCACTGCGCCGCCTGATACAGGACAAAATATTGACCAAGGTGGCTTCGCTCATGGTTAGCAGGGGAGTACTTTCGGGTGGCACCGTTACGGTTGATATGTCGCCGAAAGGAGAATTCGTATTTGACGTCAAAAAAGGTCCGAAGGGTCGGAGCGTCAAAGCCCCCGCAGAACTGAGTGCAGAAAAAGTAGCGTAAACTAGCAGAACCTTTCCAGTATCTCTTTTTTGGGGTATTTTAGAGAGGTTCTTATGCGTCGGTGGTAGAGTGGTCAATTACAACAGGCTGTAAACCTGTCGCCTTCGGGCTACGAAGGTTCGAATCCTTCCCGGCGCACCACTTGGTCTAAAAATTTGGGTGTATTATTAAGACATGAAGCTGCGTGCTTTGTTCTTTCTTTTTGCATTCTTTTTTATAGCGCCTGTGGCGCATGCGGCAGTGGCACCCACTTGCTCTATGACCACTGTGCCCTCGAGCTTGGTTAAGGGCGCGAGCTTTACGCTCAAGTGGACGAGCACCAATGCCACATCGGCAGTAATCCCCGGACCAGGGCTCGGCAACGTCAAACCGATTGACCAGCGCAACCTTATCCCTGTTCGCTCGACGCGGTTTATAGGGACCTTTACGGGCCCCGGTGGCAAGGCGGTCTGCGAAGCGATTATTGTAGTCTTTCTATCCAATGGCAGCGCAACCCCCGTTGTTGCGTACGACGACCCCGACTACGACGATGATGACGAAGAAGAGGTTGGTGCGCCTGGAACTACATCGGGTCCAAGTACAGGCGGTTCAACAGGAACAATAAACAGTACCGGAACTTTTAATGGCTCCGGCGCGTCAACGGACTCTGGGGGAACATTTAGTGGTCCGAGTACAGGCGGCGGTTCAGCAGGAACGGTAAACGACCCCGGTACCTTTAATGGTTCGGCTGCTTCGACTGAAGGAGCGGGCACTTTTGGTGGTCCTGGCACAGTAGACAACCCCGGTACTTTTAGTGGGCCTGCTCCGTCTGCTGGGTCGAGCGCAGACGGCGGTTCATTTATACAGCCTGGACAAGCACCAAAATTATCTGGCAAAGAGGGTACTGGCTTGGTGCCCTGCGGCGGCGCTAATGATCCTACTGGTTGCCAAGCCTGCCACTTGGCAACCCTTGCACAACGTATCGTCAACTTTTTAATTGGGCTTTCTATCCCGCTTGCTGCGGCAGCTTTTGCCTATGCTGGGGTCATCTACTTTACCTCCAGCGTCTTTAATAAAATAGAAAAGGCAAAAAAAGTATTTTCTTCCGTGTTCATCGGCTTTTGTATCGTGGTGGGTGCGTGGGTCATTGTCCAAACCCTACTCAACACCATTTTGCGTGACAGTTATAAAGGGTGGAACGAAATCCAATGTGTGCAGAGTGGACGTAATACAACCGCAACGATAGGTCAGCTACTTGATTCTGTTTCGATACTAAACAAAGACATAAACACTAATGCTCAGGCGCCAGTTACTTCGGTAGGGCAATCGAGCGCATATGGATGTGACGCTGGGTCTGAGTACGCCCCAGACTCTAACCAGTGCATCTCCCCTAGTGGCCAAGTTACTGACGCGAAGTCAAAAAGTTCGAATCTATCTTTTAATACGTATAACGGTAGTGTCCAAAATTCTATTGATGGCTACTTTGGTACAAACACTACCGCTGGACCAGATGGGGGAAATCTGGCATGTGCTTGGGCAGTAAATAATGTACTTTCAGCCGCAGGAGTCCCTTCTATAGATGGCAATGCTGTTGAGGGTATGAAAGCAGAACTTGACGGCGGTCGAGGAAAACTAATAGATCCGGGTGGAGCACAAAAAGGAGATATTGTTATATGGAAAGAGGGTCCAGTCAGCCATGTTGGATTTTGTTATGATGACGGCTGTAGTAAAACTGTTTCAAACGGTGGATCTAGAGGCAATGCTAGTTTTACTAGAATTGGCGGATTGGTCGATCGAGGGGTTGTGGGTAAAGTGTATCAACTAAAATAACTAACTATATGAACCGCACCATTCTCATTATTGTTGCAGTCATAGTTGTTGCTGTATTTGCTGTTGGGGGACTGCTCTTTTTAAGTTCAAGGCCTCCGGCATCTACCCCTCCTCTTCAGCAGTTTGAGGATAATACACCTTCATACACAAATTCGACTGTTTCTACGGATTCTAGTTACTCAAAAGAAGCAGTACAAGCCGCATATCGCAGCGAATTAGACAAGTATCCAAGCGATAATACAGAATTGTACGAAATATCGATTGTGGGCGACTATGCGCTGCAAGTCTGGGTGGGTGACCATATGGGTGGTCAAGCTTTGTTGAAATATGACACCACTCAACGTCGGTGGATCCTCGTGAGCGGCGGCGGTGGATCTTGGAGCGTAGATACTCTAGTCACTCTTATGAATGTGCCGCAAGATGTGGCAGTCCAACTTTTGAGGGGGCTACCCCAATAGTCTTTTAGTTGCGCCTAAAAGGGTTATAAGGTACAGTGTTTTGGCTATGTCACAAGACCGTTTGATCAAGCTCCAGTGCGGCAAATGCAAGCGCATTAACTACTGGACCTCCAAGAATAAAAAGCTTGTAACCCGCAAAATAGAGCTCAAAAAGTTCTGCAACTGGTGCCGTGCCTCCACCGTGCACAAAGAGGCCAAGAAGTAAGGCAGAGAAATAGCAGACACAAAAAATCGCCCCAATGGGGCGGTTCTTTGTGCTGATATGCACTTCAGTCGTCTATTGCTAGACTACCTCCATACATATCAGCTCATTCAGAGTACTACCCTTTATGTCTATCAGAAGGCAGGGTGTGGATAAGATTTTAGAAGTATAGTACATAACTGTTATACTAGGTTCAAATGAGACTTAAGTCTATAGAAAAACAACAAGCTATCATGTTGCGTAAACAAGGTTACTCGTTATATGAGATTTCTATAAAACTAGGTATTTCTAAAGGTACTGCCTCTCTTTGGCTCAAAAATACGCAACTATCTGATTGGGCTCAGAAAAGAATCCAAAAAAGACGTAATGAGGGATCTCTGAAGTCCCAAATAACTCTAAATGAGCGGACTCACAAAAGGTTGACTGAGGCACAGGATTTTGCCCGGAAGACTCTGGAAAATATGCCCGAGACTATGAATAACTCTCGTCTATATTGCGCCTTACTGTATTGGTGCGAAGGGGAAAAGTCAAAAAATGATAAGTCACTATTTTTTACAAACTCAGATCCATCACTGGTCAGGTCATTTTTAAAGCATTTGCGAAAAGGTTATGCTGTGGAAGAACTAAAGTTTAGGGTCTGTGTGCATTTGCATAATTATCATGATCCTGACAAACAGTTGATTTTCTGGTCAAAAGTCACTACCATTCCTCTTGTTCAGTTCACTAAACCCTATCTAAAGAAGAATAGTGGAAAGAACATACGGATAGGGTATGCAGGTTGTGCCAGTGTACGGTATCATGACGTAAGAATTGCTCGGCAGGTGCATGCTGTCGCCCGGGCATTTCTAGAGTAGAAGGGCCTATAAGCTCAATGGTAAACTGCCTCTCTCCAAAAGAGGACTTCCAGGTTCGAGTCCTGGTGGGCCCGCTAGTTTAAAAATTCTTTTGCCAGCCGTAGCGCGTGTGTTTTATTTTGTACCCAGTGGATGTCTTTGTTGCGCTTGAACCATCTGCTTTGGCGTTTGGCATACTGCCAAATGGCGCGCTCCAGCTCCACTTCAAATTGTGCAGGAGTGATTTCTTTTTTGAGTAGTTTTGCCAAGTAGCGGTACTCAAGTCCCAGCTCCTCCATGCGTTTATAGGAAAGGCCTGCGCGGTGGAGTTTTTTTGCTTCGGCGACCATGCCCGCTTTGATTCTACTTTTTAGACGTACCCGAATGTTTTTCTTCAGCGTTGCTTCTGTAGGGGAGAGTCCGAGCCACAACACCTCATATTTTTGTTCGGGTTCGCCAACCGGCGAGTGGCCTATTGCCTTAGCAATCTCGATAGCACGAATAAGACGGCGCTTGTGGTTAGGCTCGATGTTTGAAGCGCGGCGTGGGTCGAGCTTTTTGAGCTGGGTAAAGAGCTGGGCAACAGACTTCTTTTCTAGCCGCACACGTAGTGTGGGGTTGGGCGGCACGTTTGGGTAGGACATCCTCCCAAGTAACATATCAACATACAATCCTGTGCCTCCCACCACAATCGGTATTGCAGTATTTTGCAAAATACTGCAATAGGCTTTTTCGGCTAGGTGGACGAAGTCGTCCACGGTAAATTGCTTTTTGGGCGAGGCGACATCAAGTAAGTGATGTTTTATGCCCGCCATTTCTTTTTTGGTCACCTTGCCGGTGCCGATGTCGAGCCTTTTGTATACCTGTCGGCTGTCGGCCGAAATTACTTCGCCATGCAACTTTTGCGCAAGAAAAATCCCCAGCGAGCTCTTGCCCGATGCGGTCGGCCCTACCACGGCTATAACTTTAGGCTTCACACAGAGCACTCTACTGCAAAACAGATAATAAAAAAGCCCTCCCGAGTGGGGAGGGCGGAACTTCAAACAGTTCTATCGACCAAAGAGCCAGGCGCGACAAACGGTGCCTTGGGTGCCGCGTAGCGACTGCAGAGCTCCTGCAGGGTGCCGAGCGGGTCTTTGGCCGCCACCACTTCGGTGCCGATGACCGCGTGCGTTGCGCCGTACTTGAGCGCAAACTCAGGAGGCATCGGATATCGATGGTGACGAGGATCGACATCAGCACTCATCACACCTGTGGCGATGACGTGGCCGTTTTCAAAGTCGTTCTTCCAGTCGAACTCGGGCAAGAGCCATGCCGGGCAGGTGATACCTTGCGCGCCGGCTTGGAGCGCCTTTTCCATATGCTCCAGTTGATCATCTTCTTCGGTGCCTACACGTTTCTGATCGGAGAGAATGCCGGTCACGATGATGTCGATGCTGCCACGCACCGAAACCGCCTCGGTGATCGCGTCTTGGTCAGACTTGCCGCAGATGGTCAGAAACTTCGGCGCGTACTCGCCGAGGTCGGCGTACAGCTTGACGATGCGGGCGAGTCGGCCGCGCACATCGTAGTGCTTGAGGTCGACAAACATGTTGTACTTTTTGCCAAATGGGCAGAGTGCCGTCGTCATTCCATGTTTGAGGACTTCGTCCCCGAGTTTGAAGCCCCACAGGCCCGAGAGAGGCCAGTGCTGCGCAAGCAGGGCGCGCAGGCCCTTGTCGGCGACGTCGATATCCAGAATGATCTGCATGCTCCGCTCCCTCTAGTGTCATCCGCAGAGCACAGTACCACGCTGGTTTATAGGGTACAAGAATGGTATTTTAGGAGTGCTTGCCGGGATGGCGGAATTGGTAGACGCAATGGACTCAAAATCCATCGATCGCAAGGTCATGAGAGTTCGATTCTCTCTCCCGGCACAAAATCGGTTACAATAAGCCCATGTCGCAGTTTTACAATAACGCCATTTTTTGGGTGGAGGTAGATAAGATTAAGCCCAACCCGTTTCAGCCGCGCAAAGAGTTTGATGAAGCCAAGCTGGCCGATTTGGCCAAGTCTATCCGCCAGTATGGAGTCATACAACCGCTCACGGTTACGCGCAAAGAGGTAGAGAAGGTTGACGGTGGGCTCGCGACCGAGTACGAGCTTATTGCTGGCGAGCGCCGGTTGCGCGCGGCCAAGATCGCGGGCGTAGCCTCGGTGCCGGTGCTCATTCGCGAGGGGCAGGACGACGACAAAACCAAGCTCGAGCTCGCAATTATAGAAAATCTCCAGCGTGAGGACCTCAACCCGATTGATCGCGCCAAGGCGTTCGACCAACTCTGCAAGCAGTTTGGATTTAAACACGTGCAAGTAGCCGAAAAAGTGGGGAAGTCCCGCGAGTATGTCAGCAACACCATCCGCCTCCTGCTCTTGCCGCAGACGATGCAAGACGCGCTGTCGGAGGGCAAAATCAGCGAGGGTCACACACGACCACTTTTGATGTTGGCCGATCGCACTGCCGAGCAAGAGGTTTTGTTTAGAGAAATTATGCTCAAGCGCCTGACCGTGCGCGACACCGAGAGCATTGCGCGGCGTATCGCGTTTGACCGTGTGCGCAAGAAAGAATATTTGTACTCACCAGAAATTTTGAGCATGGAGCGCGAGTTGACCGAGGCGCTCGGGACGCGCGTTGCGATTGAGCCCAAGGAGCATGGCGGCAAGCTGTCTATCGACTTTATGTCCGAAGATGACCTTCGGATACTCTTTGCGCATCTTGCTGCGCGGATTGCGAAGGGTGGTGGGGCTTCGGCGGAGCCTGTCCAAGAAAAGGTCCTCGGGTCGGCTCCGCCTCAACCAGACCATTTTCTTGACCAGTCTCCGCCTGCGTCGCCCCTCGACGATCGTTCGAGGGAGGAGATAGCAAAAGACGAAAACACCTTCGACCCAAACACCTTCTCGCTCTAAGATTTTTTGTGTGTGCGGGGCGCGGTTGCCTTGGCCTCCTTTTCTAAGGCTAGGCGTACATGTCGGCGTGCGAGCGTTGTCTTGGCAAAGTCGAGCCATTTTTGCTTGGGCTTGGCGGTTTTTTTGGTTTGGATTTCTACGATGTCACCGTTGTTTAGCACCGTGTCGAGAGACACCATCTTGCCGTTGACCTTGGCTCCAAAGACGCGGTCGCCGATGTCGGAGTGTATCGCGTAGGCAAAGTCGATAGGAGAGGAGTTTACGGGGAGGTCCACTACGTCGCCTGTGGGAGTAAAGACGAATACCCGCGCGGTAAAGATGTCGGTCTTGAGTGTCGTTTCAAAGTCGGGGTCCTCTGAGTTTTCGGTCAGGTCGGCAAGCCACTCGGGACCTCCTTGGGCACCATAGCGCGCACGCGTAGTTTCATCCGACCCATGCTCAGCGTCTTTCTTTTCTTTCGCGGTTATTTTGCGGAAGCTTGGTATAAGGCTTTTAATCCAGTCGAAGCTCGACTGCTTGCCTCCGCCGGCGCGCGCGCTCGGAGTGTCGGGCGCATCACCCTCTTTATAGATAACGTGCGCCGTGATGCCGTACTCAGCCTCGCGGTGCATCTCGGCCGTGCGTATCTGGATTTCTACAATCCCGCCGTCGCCAGAGAAGACGGTGGTGTGCAGCGATTGATAGCCGTTGGGTTTGGGGAAGGCGATATAGTCTTTAATTTTGTTGGGGAGCGGTTGCCATAGGTTGTTGACGATACCGAGCACGCGGTAGCAGTCGGGGATATCGTTGACGATGATTCTCAGCGCGGCGATGTCATAAATTTTGTCGATGTCGCCCTCCTTGCGTTTGAGCTTGCGCCACAGGCTGTAGAGGCCTTTGACACGATAGTCACTCCTGAAACCGGTTATCTTTTCTTTGGCGATCTCGCGACGCAGAGTACGCGACATCTTTTCCAACCTATCGAGGGTTTCCTTCGACTTCTCTGCCAAGAGTTTTTTGGTCGCCGCATACTCTTCGGGGAAGGCGTGCTCAAAGGCCAAGTCTTCCAACTGGCGGCGCACGACGCCCATACCCAACCGGTGGGCTATGGCCGCATAAATTTCAAGCGTCTCCAGAGCGATGCGCTTGCGCTTTTCTTCGGGCACATGTTGGAGCGTGCGCATATTGTGCAAGCGATCCATCAACTTGATGATGAGCACGCGTGCGTCTTTGCCGGTAGCAACAAGCAGCTTGCGCAAAGACTCGCGGTGGCGCTCTGCTCCGCGATACTTCAATCGGCCGAGCTTGGTCACACCTTCTACCAAGAAGCGAATTTCTTTGCCGAATTCTTTTTCGAGTGTTTCGGGCGAGACACCAACGTCTTCTATCGAGTCGTGCAAGAGTCCCGCGGCAACGGTCTTGGCGCCCATGCCGAGCTCGGCGAGGCCTTTGGCAGTTGCGACTAGGTGTATGAGGTACGGCTCGCCGGAGAAGCGTTTGTGGTCTTTGTGCGCCTCGGCGACAAACAAGTAAGCTTTTTCTACCAAGGCA